>NZ_JBHYXZ010000211.1:0-12352 GCF_042752395.1 Actinosynnema sp. NPDC059335
GCCCCCGCGCGGGGGGGGGGGGGGTCGGGGCGGCCCGGGGGGGGGCGCGGGGTGGGCGCCCCCCCCCCCCCGGGGCGTTTCCGCACTAATGCGGCCGACCAGCGGAAATCTGCGCGTTCCCGCTGCGGGATGTGATCCGCCCCATAGACTTGACGCAGAAACCCGGCGTTCCAACGAGGGGTCGGATGGGGCCGCAGCCGCAGCACGCGGTGCACCGCACGGTCGTGGTCGTGGACGTGTCCGCGTTCAGCCGGAGGTCCCTCATCCCGCAGGGCGCGATCCGGCGCGGCCTGTACGCGGCGCTGGCGGCGGCGTTCGAGGACTGCGGGCTGGACTGGTCGGCGGCCTACCACGAGGACCGGGGCGACGGCGTGCTGGTGCTCGTGCCGCCCGACGTGCCCAAGAGCCGGGTGGCCGACGGCCTGGTGCACGCCCTGCACGGCGAGCTGCGCCGGTACAACGCCACCCGCACCGAGGACGCGCTGATGCGGCTGCGGATGGCCATCACGGCGGGCGAGGTGCAGCACGACGACGAGGGCGTGGTCGGCGAGGCGGTGACGCTGGCGTTCCGGCTGCTCGACTCCCGGCCGCTGCGCGACGCGCTGGAGCGCTCGACGGGGTTGTTCGCGCTGATCGTGTCCGACCGGTTCTACGCCGACGTGGTGGAACCCGACCCGGCGATGGACCCGGGCTCGTTCCGCCGGGTGGACGTGGAGGTCAAGGAGGTCCGCGGGCACGCCTGGCTGCACCTGCCGAACGCCGCCGCGCCCGAGCCGGCCCCTCCCCCGCCGCCCGCGCCACCCGACCGCGTGCCGCGGCCGAGGCTCCCGAAGCCGCGCCTGGCGCCCCTGCTGCTGGTGCTGCCGCTGCTGGTGGTCGGCGTGACGAACGCGGCGGGCTCCGCGCCCGCCGCCGTGCCGCCCTGCCCGCCCCCGGTCCAGCTGAACGTGCTGGTGTCCGACGAGCTGGAGGAGGTCGTCCGCTCGCTCGCGCTGGCGTTCGAGGACACCACCGGCCCGCACAACGAGCTGCAGTGCAAGGAGCTGAACGCGCTGGTCTTCAGCGGGCCGTCGACCGACCAGCGGGCCGCGCAGGCGCTCGGCCAGGGCTGGGCGACGGGCGACCTGACCGCGGTGGGCCCCGAGCCGCACGTGTGGCTGCCGGACAGCGACGCCGAGGTCCGCGCCGTGGAGGCGCGCCTGCGGGACCGCACCGACGTGCGGCTGCGCCCGCGCGACAGCGTGGCGGTGTCCCCGGTGGTGCTGGGCGCGTCGGAGGAGCTGGCCGGGCGGATCGCGCCGGACGGCGACTTCCGGTGGGACTACTCCGGGCGGCACGCCGAGGTGGACCCGTCCTCGGGGGTCGGGGTGCTGGCCGCGGCGGCCCTGGCGCACGGCAGGCTCGGCGGGCTGGACCTGGACGCGGCGGACGTGCCGCGCAGGCTGCACGAGATCACCCGCGCGTCCACCGCCGACGAGCCGTGCGTGGGCGACGTGACGGTGGTCGGCTCGGAGAAGGCGGTGGCCGACACCGAAGGCTGCCGGGTGCTGTACCCGGCCGACGGCACGTTCCAGCTGAACCACCCGTTCGTGGAGATCGAGCGGCCGGAGCGGCCGCGCAACGAGCGGCGGCAGCGGATCGTGGACCGGTTCCTCGAGTACCTGCGCTCCGACCAGGCCCAGGAGCAGTTCCGGCGGGCGCGGTTCCGGGACGTGGCCTGGAACGTCGGCGCCGACCCCGGGCTGGGCGTGCGCCCGGGGCGGCCGCGCCTGCTGCCGGTCGTGCCGGACGCGACGGCGGTGCGCGCGGCGTGGGAGCGCGCGAGCCGGGCGCGGGTGATCGGCCTGGTCGGCGACGGCTCGGCGGACGCGAACACGTTCCTCCGGCAGGTGGCGCTGCTGGCCGGCCCCGAGGACCGGGTGGTCCCCGACCTGCCGCTGTCGGAGGGCCTGGCCGAGGAGGCCGTCGCGCGCGGCGTGCACGTCGTGGTGCTCGCGGCGCGGACGCCGGTCCCCGCGATCGCGCGGGCCATGTCCGGTCCCGTCCACGTGGTGGCGGTCGGCTTCACGGACGGCGCGTGCGCGCCCTCAACGGCCCTCCACGCCGTCGCGGAGGCCCACGGTGGCACATGCCACCAGATCGTCGACAGGAACGTTCCGGGGCCGTCTCAGCGCCAGGGGGAGGCCCTGGACGACGTGGCCCGCGCGGCGTGGGGAGGGTGACGTGATCCGTGTGCTGGTGCCGCTGCTCGTGCTGCTGGCGGCCTGCGCGACCCCGGTGGTGGACGACGCGGAGGAGGGCGAGGGCCCGATCACCTTCGTGGACGGCCGCGACACCACCGAGGGCCAGCAGGTGCGGGAGCTGGTGCGGCGGTGGAACGCGACCGCCAGCCGGCACGAGGACGTGTCGTTCGTGGAGATGCCGACCACCACCGACGGGCACCGCGCCCAGTTGACCGCCCGCGCCCAGGACCTGGAGGACGCGAGCGGCGGCCCGGACTGCTACGACGTGATGGCCGTGGACGTGGTGTGGACGGCCGCGTTCGGCGCCGCCGGGCACCTCGTCCCGCTCGACCCGGCGGAGTTCGGGGTCGAGCGGATGCTGGGGGAGGCGGTCCGGACGGCGGCCTCGCCCGACGGCGGGCTGTGGGCGGTCCCGTGGCGCAGCGACGCCGGGTTGCTCTACTACCGCAAGGACGTGCTCGACCGCGAAGGGCTGCGGCCGCCGACCACGTGGGAGGAGCTGAGGCGGCAGGCGACCGAGGTCGCGCCCCGGTACGGGCTCAAGGGCTACGTGGCCCAGCTCAGCCGCTACGAGGGCCTGACCGTGAACGCCGCCGAGGCCATCTGGGCGCACGGCGGCGACCTGGAGCACCCGGACTCCGCCGAGGCGAAGGCCGGCGTGCGGGCGTTGGCGGAGGGCATCGAGCAGGGCTGGATCCCGCGCGAGGCGCTCAAGTACGACGAGAACACGTCCCTGAAGGAGTTCCAGTCGGGCGGGGCGCTGTTCCTGCGCAACTGGCCGTTCGCGGGGCCGCGGCTGGCCGGCGGCGAGTCGCGGGTCGCCGACAAGTGGGCCGCGGTGGCGCTGCCCGGCCCGAGCGCGCTGGGCGGCTGGAACCTGGCCGTGTCCCGGTGCTCGGCGAACCAGAAGACCGCCCGCAAGTTCATCGAGTTCGTCACCGGCGAGGCCAACCAGCGCCTGATGGCCCGGCGCGCCGGGTTCGCGCCCACCCTCCGGGCGCTGTACGACGAGCCGGGCCTGGTGTCGCCCGCGCTGCGGGACAGCCTGCTGGACGCCCGGGTCCGGCGCCCGTCGCCGCACTACGACGAGCTGACCAGCGTGATGCAGGAGAGCCTGCACCACGTGCTGGAGCGGCCGGACTCCGTGGACGAGTCCCTGGACCAGCTCGCGGAGGAGCTGTCCAGGGCCGAGCAGGGACGGCGTTAGGCCCGGTCGCGGCCGCGCCGGGCAGGCGCGGCCGTCAAGTCACGGCGCGGCCGACGCCAGGTCAGGTCGTGGCCGCGCGAGCAGGGGCGGCGTCAAGTCGCGGTGTGACCGAGCGGGGCCGGCGCCGGGTCAGGTCGTGGCCGCGCCGAGCTGCGCCGTGCTCTGCTTCGCGGCCCGGTTCCAGTCGATCCAGCCGCGGATCACCAGCACCGCGAAGACGGTGTAGACGGCGGCGCTGAAGTACAGGCCGGACTGGATCTGCAGCGGCACGCCGATCGCGTCCACCACGAGCCACACCAGCCAGAACTCGACCAGGCCGACACCCTGGAGGGTGAACGCGAGCACCGTGCCGACGAAGATCGCCGCGTCCGGCCACGGCGCCCACGAGGCGTTCAACGCGTCCAGCACGAGCGCGAAGCCGACCGTGCCGAGGACGAACGCGACCACCACGGCCACCCGCTCCTTGGCGGTGCCCTTGCGGACGACCACGCCGAACACCGGGTCGCGCCGCCGCGTCCACGCCCACCAGCCGTAGAGGGTGATCAGCGCGATCACCACCTGCCGCGCCGCCGTGCCGCCGAGCTGCGCGGACACGTAGACCACGAACAGCAGCGTGACCGAGACCAGCTGCACGGGCCAGGTCCACAGCGTGCGCTTCTGCGCCAGGTACACCACCACCAGCGCGAAGACCTGCCCGACGAACTCGGCCCAGGAGACCTTCTGGCCGAAGACCGTGAAGCCCTGCTCCACCAAGACGTGCACCGCGTCCTCCATCCCCGACAGGCCGTCCCGGGGCATGGCAAGCCAACGGCACGCGCGCCTCCCATCCGGACTTTCACCGTCGGCCCCGGAGTTCCACCGGGTCAGCCGCCCTGGTGGGCGGGTCGCGGGCTGTCACCGCCGGTTCGGATTTCCACCGAGCCCCGGAGCGCATGTCTCTCATCGCGTCGGAACATCATGGCGCGCCCGCCTGTTCCCGGGGTGATCAACGGCACAGAGGGCAAGAATCGAGAACCCCGCGCACCGGTGGTCACCTCGACTTCAGCCCCGGTACACCGGCGGCCGCTAGCTTGCGCCGAATGCGAATCGTGCTCCTGGCCGCCGCGGTGGCGCCGCTGCTGCTCGCCTCCTCCCCCGGTCCGGCCGAGGTCGTGCCGGTCACCCAGACCCGCGCGTTCGTCGACGACCCCGCCGCGGCCCCGGCCAACGCCGACGCCGACGACCCGGCGATCTGGGTGCACCCGCGCTCGGCCCGGCAGAGCGTCGTGCTGGGCACCCTGAAGGAGGGCGGGCTGGCCGCGTTCGACCTGGCCGGCCGCACCCTGGGCACCTACCCGGCGCCCGCCGCGCCGACGCCGGACGCCAAGCCGGGCCGGTTCAACAACGTGGACGTGCTGAGCCGGGTGCCCGTCGGCGGCCGGACGCGCCACCTGGCGTTCGTCAGCGACCGCGGCCGGGACCGCATCCGGGTGTTCGAGCTGGACGGGCGCGGCGCGGCGGCGGGCGCGGCGGTCGTGCGGGACGTGACCGACCCCGGCGCGCGGCCGGTCTTCTCCTCCTCGGAGGAGGAGGTGGACGACCAGCACACGGCCTACGGGCTCGCGGCCGGGTTCGTCGGCCGCACGCCCGTGGTCGTGACGAACCGGCGCAACGAGACCAGGGTGGCGCTGCTGCGCGTCACGGCCGGGCCGTCCGGCTCGGTCGGCACGTCGGTGGTGGCGACGCTGGACCTGCCCTCGTCGTTCCGGCTGCCCGACGGCACCTCCTGGACGCCGTGCGGCGAGCCGGGTGAGGGCCCGCAGCTGGAGGGCATGGTGGTGGACTCCGAGCACGGCGTGCTGTACGCGGCGCAGGAGGACGTCGGCATCTGGCGCGTGCCGCTGCGGGCCACCGGGTTCGGCACGCCCGTGCTCGTGGACGAGGTGCGGTCGTTCGGGGTGCCGCAGACCTACGACCCGGAGACCGAGGAGTGCGCCGTCTCGGGCGCGGACCCCGGCTTCGGCGGCCGGCACCTGGTGGCCGACGCGGAGGGGCTGACCATCGGCGACGGGTACCTGATCGCGTCCAGCCAGGGCGACTCGCGGTTCGTGGCCTACGAGCGGACCGGCCGCAACCGGTACGCGGGCGAGTTCGTCGTGGACGCGGGCCGGCGCGTGGACTCGGTCGAGCACTCCGACGGCGCGCAGGTCGTCACGGCCGACCTCGGCCCGGCCTACCCGCGGGGCCTGCTGGTCGTGCACGACGGCGAGCGCACCCCGGCCGAGGGCGACCTGCCGACCACCGGCTTCGCCTACGTGAGCTGGGCCGACGTCCTGCGCGCACTCCACTGACCCCCGCGTGTCCTCCCTCCGGAACACGCGTGTCCTACTCCCAGAACGCGTGAGTCCTACGTTCAGAACGCGTGAGTCGAACGCTCAGGACCCGTGAGTCCTACGTTCGGGACCCCTGAATTCAACGCTCGGACAGCGACAGGCCCCCGCCCGGCACCTGCCGGACGGGGGCCCGCCCGCACGAACGGGGTCAGCGGCCTTCGGTGTGCGGCGGGATCGGCATCCCGGCGGGCGGGGTCGGCGGGTCCGCCGGGCCCGAGCGGGCGGCCCGCGCCGCGGCCGTCACGGGCTCCTGCGACCGGCGCGGCGCCGGGGTGATGTGCGCCGACTCCTCCTGGATCCGGTTGAGCCAGCCCTCCCAGCGCTGCTGCATCGGCCGGACCAGGCCGCCGCCGACGCCGATCACGATCACGCCGCCGACCGTGGCCAGCACCGCGATCAGCACCGGCATGGTCACCGCGACGGCGATGCCGAGCTGGTTGAGCGCCGCGATGACGCCCAGCGCGACGATGAAGCCGTACGTGATGCCGCCCAGCACCCGGGTGTACGGCCGCTCGCCCAGCGCGCCGGTGACCAGGCCGCGCACGGCCTTGCCGATCGCGGCGGCCACGAGCACCAGCACGATCGCCACGACGATGCGCGGCAGGTACGCGATCACGTCGTTGAGCAGGGCGCTCACCGCGTTCCCGGTGCCGAACACGCCGAACGCGAGCTGCAACGCGATCAGCAGCACGAAGTAGTAGACGAGCTTGACGATCAGGTTGGACGCGTCGATCGGCGAGCGCGACATCGCCCCGCCCAGGCCGGACCGCTCCACGAGCCGGTCGAACCCGACCCGCTTGAGCAGGAACCCGACGGCCTTCGCCAGGGCCTTGGCGATCAGCCAGCCGATCAGCAGCACGACCAGGAAGCCCAGGAGCTTCGGCACGAACGTGGCGATCATCGCCCACGCCTGCCCGAGTCCATCGGTGATCTGGGAGCCCACGACGGCCCTCCTTCGCTTCTCGCTTGTCGGGATCGTTTCTCAGCCGGCATCACCCGGCAACCTGAAGTGGTGGCACGAAAGGGTGACTGGCGTGGCGGTTCCCGCGCCGGCAGTCCAGAGTGGAATCACCGGTGGGGACCGGGGAGAGGGAAACGCCCGGCGCGAGGTTCTCGCGCCGGGCGTTTTCGCGTGGTGGGGCCGCGGTGTCAGAACCACGCCGCCAGGCCGCGACCGTCCAAATAAGCCTTCACGTGCAGGGCCGACGACGGCGCGCCCACGTCCGGCCGCGGGTCGCCGGGGCACGACGTGCTGCTGCCGGGCAGCACGCCCCGCACCAGGTACCGGTTGACCACGCGGTCGACGCACGCGTTGCCGCTGCCGTACAGGCCGTGCTTGCCCTCGTCCCGCACGGTGACCAGGTTGTGCCGCAGCCGCTCGGCCAGCGCCGGCCCGCTCTCGTACTGCGTCTGGGTGTCTCCCTCGGCCTGCACGATCACCCCGACGGGGTAACCGTCGCGCTTCAGCTCCACCGCCGGCTCGGGCGGGGTGAACCGGCGGAACGCGCACGTGGTCGGCGCCGCCCGCAGCACGCCGAAGCCGTACGGGTAGCGGTCGCGGAAGACCCTCATGTCCTCGTAGTAGGTCTCCAGGTCGGTCGGCCAGTCCACCTCGCACGTGACCGTGTTGAACACGCCGGAGACCAGGTCCTTGTCCGCCTCGCCGGACATCAGCGCGCCCGCCTCGGACGGCTCGCCGGCGCGCAGCTGGGCCACCACCGCGGCCAGGTCGGACCACAGTGGACGGTAACGCGCGCCGACGCCGACGGCCGAGTCGAAGCGGGTCCGGTTCGACTCGCCGACCGGTTTCACCGCGAGGGACGCCGCGACGCCCTCGACGGTGCCCAGCACCTCCGCGGCGGTCGCGCCGAGCGCGAACCGGTCGTGGTGCCGCGCGGCCCACTCCGCCCACGCCTCGACGTTGCGCCGGTACGCCACCGCCTGCTCCATGAACTGCTCGCGCCAGATCCACTCCGGGTGCACGGCCGAGTCGAGCACGCTGCGGTCCAGCCGCGCGGGGAACAGGCTGCCGTACACCGCGCCGAGGTAGGTGCCGTACGAGTAGCCCAGGTAGTTGATCTTCTCCTCGCCCAGCACCGCGCGCACCACGTCGAGGTCCCGGGCGGTGTTCGCGGTGTTGATGAACGGCCGGATGCCGCCGGCGGCGCGGTGGCACGCGTCCTCGGCCGCCTGCGCCTCGGCGGCCCACTTCGGGAACTCCGAGTCGGCCGGCCGGGTGTCGAGCGAGGCCAGCGCGGGCACGGTGCGGCAGGTCAGGGCGGTCGAGCCGCCGACGCCGCGCGGGTCGAACCCGATCAGGTCGTAGACCTGGGCCACCTCGCTGTTGGCCAGGAACGCGGGCATGCCCAGGCCCGAGCCGCCCGGACCGCCGGGGTTGAGCACCAGCACGCCCCGCCTGCGCGCGGCGTCGGCGGCCTTGCGCCGGCTGATCACGAGCGAGATCCGGTCCGCCTGCGGCCGGGCGTAGTCCAGCGGCAGGACCAGTTCGGCGCACTCCAACGCCTGCTTGCACGGCGACCAGGTGAGCGGCTGCGAGTGGAACTCCGCCAGCGGATCGCTGCGCGCCGTCCCGAACGACGGCGTGACCACCGTCGCCAGCACGGTGGCGACCACCAGTCCGACTGACATGTACCTGCGCACGGCACCCTCCCGAACGAGCCGGTCAGAACGCCACCGACGGTAGGACGATCAGCGCGCAGCGTCAGGATGAGTCACTCGTTGGTGTCGGCCTCCGCCGCCCGTGCGATCGTGTGCGGTATGACCAGCTCAACCGCGTTGTCGCGGGCCACCTTGCGGACCCTGCAACGGGCGTCGGGCGACCTGGCCGCCGCGAGCGTGGCCGAGATGGAGGCGCGCCTGCCGTGGTTCCGGCGGATGCCCGCCGACCAGCGGGCCGGGGTGCTGCTGCTGATCCAGAACGGCGTCGCCGGGTTCGTGTCCTGGCTGCACGACCCGCAGCAGGCGATCCGGCTGACCGCCGAGGCGTTCCGCTCCGCGCCCAAGGACATCTCGCGGTGGGTGAGCCTGCGGCAGACCGTGGAGCTGGTGCGGATCGCGCTGGAGCTGTTCGAGGAGCTGCTGCCCAGGCTGGCCGAGAGCGAGGCCGAGCGCGCGTTGCTGACCGAGGGCGTGCTGCGGTACGGCCGGGAGATCGCGTTCTCCGCGGCCACCTCCTACGCCGCGGCGGCCGAGGCGCGCGGCGCGTGGGACGCCCGGCTGGAGGCGCTGGTCGTGGACGGCATCGTGCGTGGCGACGCGGAGGAGTCGCTGCTGTCGCGGGCCACCGCGCTGGGCTGGGACCCGGCGGCGGAGGCGACCGTGCTGGTGGGCAACCCGCCGTCGGACGACCCGCCCGCGGTGGTGTTCGAGGTGCGCAGCCGGGCGGCCCGGATCGGGCGGCCGGTGCTGCTGAGCGTGCAGGGCTCGCGGCTGGTGGTGGTGCTGGGCGGCGAGACGGAGCGGGGCGAGTCGCTGGTCCGGATGTCCGACGCGTTCGGCCCCGGCCCGGTGGTGGCGGGGCCGACCGTGACGAGCCTGGCCGACGCGCACCGCAGCGCCGGCGACGCGCTGTCCGGGTTGCGCGCGGTGGTGGGGTGGCCCGGCGCGCCGCGGCCGGTGCGCTCGCTGGACCTGCTGCCGGAACGGGCGCTGGCGGGCGACCCGGAGGCGGAGTGGCAGCTGGTCGACCGGGTGGCCCGGCCGCTGGAGGAGGCGGGCGGCGCGCTGCTGGAGACCGTGGACACGTTCCTCGAAGTGGGCGGGGTGCTGGAGGCGTGCGCGCGCAAGCTGTTCGTGCACCCGAACACCGTCCGCTACCGGCTCAAGCGGGCCACCGAGCTCACCGGGAGGAACGCCAACGACCCCCGTGACGCCCTGGTGCTGCGGGTCGCGTTGTCCGTGGGGCGGCTCGCCCGCGCCCGCGGGTTGTGGTGACCTCGACCGGGTGTGACGCACGACGCATGTCCGGTTTGGGGGCTCATCGACAACACGCAAGGTCGTTCTACGTTCATCTCCGAGTCACATTTGTAGACACCCTACAACGCTTGGTCTCGGGTTTCGTCCGTGGCGACATCACCGGAAACCGCCGCGACCGTGTTCAGTGAGCGGGTGATCGCGCTCCTCGCCCCCGGACAGGGGTCCCAGACACCCGGCATGCTCACCCCCTGGCTCGACGTCGAGGGTGCCGCCGAGCGCGTCGCCGCGTGGTCCGAGGCGACCGGTCTCGACCTGGCCCGGCTGGGCACCACGGCGGACGCGGACGAGATCAAGGACACCGCCGTCACCCAGCCGCTGGTGGTGGCGCTCGCCCTGCTGGCCTACGAGGAGCTGCGCCGCCGCGTCGAGCTGCCCGCCGACACGATCGTCGGCGGCCACTCCGTCGGCGAGCTGGCCGCCGCCGCCATCGCGGGCGTGCTGAGCACCGACGACGCCGTGGCGCTGGCCGCCGTGCGCGGCGCCGAGATGGCCGCCGCCTGCGCCCTGACGCCGACCGGCATGGCCGCGGTGCTCGGCGGCGACGAGGACGAGGTCCTCGCCCGCCTGGACGAGCTGGGCCTGGTCGGCGCGAACCGCAACGGCGCGGGCCAGATCGTGGCCGCCGGCCCGCTGGAGGCGCTGCAGGCGCTGGTCGAGCAGCCGCCCGCCCGCGCAAAGATCCGCACGCTGAAGGTCGCGGGCGCGTTCCACACCCACTACATGGCCCCCGCCGAGGAGGCGCTGCGCGCCCGTGCCGCCGGGATCGTGGCGAAGGACCCCGGGCTGCCGCTGCTGTCCAACGCCGACGGCGCCGTGGTCTCCGACGGCGACGAGGTGCTGAGCCGACTGATCTCCCAGGTGACCCGCCCCGTGCGGTGGGACGCCTGCCAGGCAACCCTGGCCGGGCGCGCCGTGACCGCGGTGGTGGAGCTGCCGCCGGCGGGCGCGTTGACCGGCCTGGCCAAGCGCGAACTGAAGGGCACACCCACCTTGGGCCTCAAGACCCCCGACCAGCTCGACCAGGTCGTCGAGATGATCACCGCGACAACGGCGGAGGTGGCCGAGTGACCACCTTCTCGGTCCCCACCGGCTCGATCGGCACCCGCATCCTCGGCCTCGGCAGCTACCAGCCCGAGACGATCGTCAGCAACCACGACCTCAGCCTGCGCATGGACACCTCGGACGAGTGGATCCGGGACCGGGTCGGCATCGTCAACCGCCGGATCGCCAAGCCCGACGAGCGGCTGGTGGACATGGCGGTCGAGGCGGGCGCCAAGGCCGTGGCCGACGCCGGGCTGTCGCCGTCGGACATCGGCGCGGTCATCGTGGCCACCTGCACCATGCCGTCCCAGATCCCCAACGCGGCGGCGCAGGTCGCCGACCGGATCGGGATCAAGGCCGCGGCCGCGTTCGACCTGAACGCCGCGTGCGCCGGGTTCTGCTACGCCCTCGGCACGGCCTCCGACCTGGTCCGCGCGGGCACGGCGAAGCACGTGCTGGTGATCGGCGCGGAGAAGCTGACCGACTGGGTCGACGCCGACGACCGGTCCACCGCGATCATCTTCGCGGACGGCGCGGGCGCGGCGGTCGTCGGCGCGGCCGACGAGCCGGGCATCGGCCCGGTGTCGTGGGGCAGCGCGGGCGACCTGGTGGACATGATCCACGTCAAGGACCGCGCGTCGTTCATCTTCCAGGAGGGCCAGTCGGTCTTCCGCTGGGCGACCACCCAGATCGCGCCGATCGCGCTCAAGGCGGTCGAACTGGCCGGCCTGCAGGTGTCCGACGTGGACGTCTTCGTGCCGCACCAGGCGAACCTGCGGATCGTCGAAGCCATCGCCAAGCGCCTGCACGCCAAGGGTGCGCGCGAAGACCTGGTGATCGCTCGTGACATCGTGGACTCCGGCAACACCTCGTCCGCTTCGATCCCGCTCGCGCTGGACCACATGCGCGCGGCGGGAGAGGTGCGCAGCGGTGACGTGGCGCTGCTCGTCGGCTTCGGGGCCGGCCTGTCCTACGCGGGACAGGTCGTCCGGCTGCCGTGACCGCTATTCCAGACTCCGGTGGGACGACCCAGCCGGCGAAGCAAGAAGGAAGGGATTTTCAGTGAGCAACGAGGACATCCAGAAGGGGCTCGCCGAGATCGTCGAGGAGGTCGCCGGTGTCGAGGCGGCCGACGTGACGGCTGACAAGTCCTTTGTGGACGACCTGGACATCGACTCGCTGTCCATGGTGGAGATCGCCGTGCAGGCCGAGGACAAGTTCGGCGTGAAGATCCCGGACGACGAGCTGGCCAACCTCAAGACCGTGGGCGATGCGGTGAACTACATCGCCAGCAACGCATGACCAGTAGCAACGACGTCGTCGTCACCGGGCTGGGTGCCACCACCCCGCTCGGTGGCGATGTCGCCTCCACCTGGGACGCCCTCCTGGCCGGCCGCAGCGGCGTGCGCGCGCGGACGGCCGACTTGGTGGATCCCTTGGACCTGCCGGGGTATATCGGCGCGCCCCACGCGGTCGAGCCCACCGACGGGCTG
>NZ_JBHYXZ010000212.1:0-12087 GCF_042752395.1 Actinosynnema sp. NPDC059335
AGGTGTTGTGGCGCAACCCGGTCGCGTTCTACGGGCAGAGCGGGCGGTTGATGCTGGACGAGCCCGACGCGCCGCCGACGTTCGAGGGCAACTCGATCCTGCGCGGGACGCCGTCCGGGGCGGGTGGGGCATGACCCTCTCCTACTGCACGAACGTCCACCCGGCCGAGGACCTGCCCGGCGTGCTGGCGCAGCTCGACCGGTACGCGGTGCCGGTGCGGGAGAGCTTCGGCGCGGAGCTGGGGCTGGGCCTGTGGCTGTCCGCGCCCGTGGCGAAGGCGCTCGCCGAGGACCCGCGGCTGCGGGCCGGGCTGCGGGACGCCCTCGACGCGCGCGGCCTGGTCGTCCGCACGCTCAACGCCTTCCCGTACGGCGGGTTCCACGAGGAGGTGGTCAAGCACCGCGTCTACCACCCGGACTGGACCACCTCCGCCCGGCTGGACTACACCCTCGACTGCGCCACCGTGCTGGCCGACCTGCTGCCCGAGGGCGGCCGGGGCAGCATCTCCACCCTGCCGCTGGCCTGGCGGCACCCGTGGTCGCGGGCCGACCACACCCGCGCGCTGCACCGGCTCGGCGAGGCCGCGGCCGCGCTGCGCGAGCTGGCCGGTCGCACCGGCCGCACCGTGCGGCTCGCCGTGGAACCCGAACCGGGCTGCGTGGTGGACGACGTGACCGACGCCGTGCGGCTGCTCGCCGGCCGGGTGGACGAGGAGTTCGTGGGCCTGTGCCTGGACACCTGCCACCTGGCGGTGTCGTTCGCCGACCCCGAGGAGGCCGTGCGGTCGATCGCCGACGCCGGGCTCAGCGTGGTGAAGGTCCAGGCGTCGGCGGCGCTGGAGCTGGCCGACCCGACCGACGCCCGGGACGTGCTGGGCCCGTTCGCCGAGCCGCGCTACCTGCACCAGGTGCGCGCCTGGCGGGACGGGGAGGTGCGCCGGGCCGACGACCTGCCGGAGGCGTTCGCCGCGCTGCCCGTCGACGGGCCGTGGCGGGTGCACTTCCACGTGCCGCTGCACGCCGAGCCGCCCGCGCCGCTGCGCGCCACCACCGACGTGCTGCTGCGGGCCATGTCCGCCGTGCGGGTGTTCGACCCGCCGCCGGACGTCGAGGTGGAGACCTACACGTGGTCCGTGCTGCCGGGTGGCGTGGCCGACCTGGCGGAGGGGATCGCGGCGGAGTTGCGATGGGCCGAGCGGAACCTGGGGGTGTCGGTGTGAGGCCGTTGGTGGTGGTGGACGTGGTGGGGATGACGCCGGGGTTGTTGCCGTTCATGCCGAATGTGCGGGGGTTGGGTGAGCGGGGGTTCCGGGCGGGGTTGGGGACGGTGTTGCCGGCGGTGACGTGTTCGGTGCAGTCGACGTGGTTGACGGGGTTGGCGCCGTCGGGTCACGGGGTGGTGGGGAACGGGTGGTTCTTCCGTGAGCTGGGCGAGGTGCACTTGTGGCGGCAGCACAACCGGTTGGTGGGGGGTGAGAAGGTGTGGGAGACGGCGCGGCGGTTCCGTCCGGGTTATCGGGCGGCGAACGTGTGCTGGTGGTATGCGATGGGGGCGTCGACCGATGTCGTCGTGACGCCGCGGCCGATCTACCACGCGGACGGGCGCAAGTCTCCGGACGCGTACGTCCGGCCGCCCGAGTTGCACGATCGGCTGACCGGTGCCCTCGGTGACTTCCCGTTGTTCCAGTACTGGGGGCCGACGGCGTCGTTGCGGTCGAGCGAGTGGATCGTGGGCGCGGCGCTGAAGGTGTTCGCCGAACAGCGGCCCGACCTGCTGCTGGTCTACGTGCCGCACCTGGACTACGACCTGCAACGCTTCGGGCCCGACTCGCCGCAGGCGATCCGGGCCGCCGCCGACGTGGACCGCGCGCTCAAGCCCCTGCTGGAGCTCGACGCGACGATCGTGGCGTTGTCGGAGTACGGGATCACCGGGGCGCGTCGCCCGGTCGACATCAACCGCGCCCTGCGCCGCGCGGGACTGTTGGAGGTCCACACGCAGGCCGGGATGGAATACCTCGACCCGTGGACCTCGCGCGCGTTCGCGGTGTCGGACCACCAGATCGCCCACGTCTACGTCCGCGACCCCGCCGACCTGGCGAAAACCCGCGCGGTGATCGGCGAGCTGGCGGGCGTGGACGAGGTCTTCGACCGCGACGCCCAGGCCGCGGTCGGCCTGGACCACGAACGCTCCGGCGAACTCGTGGTGGTCGCCGAGCCCGACGCGTGGTTCACCTACTACTACTGGCTGGACGACGACCGCGCGCCTGACTTCGCCCGCGGGGTGGACATCCACCGCAAACCCGGCTACGACCCCGCCGAGCTGTTCTTCGACCCCGCCGACCGCCTGGCCAAGGCCAAGGCCGGGCTCAACCTCGTGCGCAAGAAACTCGGCCTGCGCTACACGATGCGGACCGTGCCCCTGGACCCCGGCTGCGTGCGCGGCACCCACGGCCGCCTGCCCGACCGACCCCAGGACGGCCCCGTCCTGCTCTGCTCCGACCCCCACGCACCCGAAGTGGTCGAACGCGACGGCCACCTGCCGGCCACCGCCGTCCGCGACCTGCTCCTCAACCTGCAAGGAATACCTACTCGATAACCTCAATCACTTCAGTGTGGACTGAAATTCACCATTGATCAGTCCTGTGTGGACGAAGATTGGTGGGGCCCGCGATGGCGCGGGAGGTACTGGTCACCGCGCCATCCCGGCGATTCCCCAGACACCCCATCCGCACGGCGTCGGCGGCGGGGCGGTCACCGGTGGGGTGCCCGTCCCCGCCCGATCGCAAACCGTCCGGTCTCCCCGGTCAGGGGGTGGCGTGCAGGCTCGGTGCCGTCAGCACGGCTTCGACGGCCTCGTCCGCCTCGGGGAACACCAGCAGCAGGTCGGCCACCCCGGTCTCGGCCAACGGCCGCAGGACGGTGCGCCGGTCGACCGCGACGGCGAACCCGATCCCCAGCGCCTCCGCCCGGTGCCGCACCTCGATCAGCAGCGACAGGCCGATCGAGCCGAAGACCACGACGCCGTTGAGGTCCAGCACCACCGCCGCCGGCCGCTCGCCCAGGCCGCGCACGACCTCGGCGCGCACGTCGTCGCAGGTGTCCATGTCGACTTCGCCCTCGACCTGGACCACCAGCGCGTCGCCCCTCCGCACCGACCGCACCGCGACCGGCCCGCCGGCCTCGCCCCGACCGCTCATGAACGTGCCTCCCGGCCTACCGCTCCAACCCTGCAACAGGCCATCATGCCACGCGATCACGGTGGCGAACCCCGAGGCGACGGTCGGTGACGGCCGTCCGCGGCCGTCAAACGGGTGATGCCGACCGGACGTGCTGCGCTCGCGCGGCCCCGGTGCCATGTTGAGGGGTGACGTAGCGACGGGCACTCTCGTGGGGGCACGTATGCGGCGGACGACGATCGTCCTGCTGTCGGTGGCCGGTGTGCTCGCGGGGTGCCTCGGCCAGGACCGGCAGGCGGACCCGGGGCGCAACGCCGACGCCAAGGACGTCACGCTGACCATCACGGCCAACGCGGTGGCGGGCGGGAAGAACGCGCGTGGCGCGGACTGGATCACGAACTGGGTCATTCCGAGGTTCACCGAGGCGCAACGCGCCAAGGGGGTCACCGCGACCGTGCGGTTCGAGCAGAACGGCGCGGGCGACGAGGACTACAAGACCAAGGTCGCGCTGGACTTCAAGACCGGCGGCGGCGGGGACGTCGTGGAACTGGACGGCATCTGGCTCGGCGAGTTCGCGCAGGCCGGTCACGTGAGGCCGTTGGCCGAGGTCGTCGGCGCGGACGTGGTGGACGCGTGGGACGGCTGGCGGCAGATCCCGGCCGCCGTGCGCGGTCTGGGCGAGTTCGGGGGCGGGCGTTACGGCGTGCCGATGGGCACCGACGGCCGGGTGCTGTTCTACAACAAGGAGTTGTTCGCGCGGGCCGGTCTGCCGACCGACTGGCAGCCGCGGAGCTGGGACGACGTCCTGGACGCCGCCGCGAAGCTGAAGGCGCTGCCCGGCGTGACACCGCTCCAGCTCAACGCCGGTACCGCGATGGGCGAGGCGACCACCATGCAGGGCGTGCTGCCCGCGTTGGCGGGCACGGGGGCGCTCGTGCACGACGACGGCAAGTGGCAGGGCGCCACGCCGGGTGTCCGGGAGGTGCTGTCGCTCTACCGGCGCGTCTACGCGGACGGCCTCGGCGATCCGGTCGTGCAGCAGGAGGCGAAGGGGCGGGACCGGTCGTTCGCGCTGTTCGCCGAGCACCGGATCGGCATCCTGCCCGAGAGCGACTACTTCTGGCGCTCGGTGGTGGAGCCGCGCAACGGCGTCGCGAAGATGGCCGACCGGGACGCGGTGGTGGGCTGGGCGCTGATCCCGGCCCGCGTGCCGGGTGCGGGGGTGGGCGGTCAGGACTTCGTGAGCATGTCCGGCGGCGGGGTGCGCGTGGTCAACCCGAACAGCCGCTACCCGCGGCAGGCGTGGGAGCTGGTGGAGTTCATGAACTCCGCGGAGGCGGTCAAGGCGGCGCTGGCGGGTGGCGCGCAGGTCACGCAGCGGTCCGACGTCAACGACGAGGTGCTGGCGGGCGACCCGATGCTCCGCTTCGTCGCCGAACGGGTGCTGCCGATCACGCGGTACCGGCCGGGACTCGCGGACTACCCCAAGGTGTCGGCCGCGTTGCAGCAGGCGACCGCGGACGTGGTGTCGGGTCGGAGCCCGGAGGAGGCGGCGCGGTCCTACCACGAGGCGCTCGTCAGGGCGGTCGGCGAGGGCAACGTTGCCTGGGGATGACCGCGACGACGGCGGACGGGGCGCGGTCGGGCGGGACACGGTCGGGCGGGACACGGTCGGACGGGACACGGTCGGGCGCGACACGGTCGGGCGGGGCGCGGTCGGGCGCGACACGGTCGGGTTGGGGACCGCGCGGGCGGTCGGGTTCGTGGTGCCGGCGTTGGTGTTGATCGGTGTGTTCCTGGTCTTCCCGGCGTTGTGGACGCTCTACATCGGGATCACCGACTACCAGCTCACCGGGCCGTCTGCCGCCGCGCCGCGGGTGGTCGGCGCGGACAACTTCACCGCCGCCCTGGACGACCCGCTGTTCGCCAACTCGCTCGGACTGACCGCGTTGTTCGTGCTCGGCTCGGCCGTCGTCGGCCAGAACGCCCTCGGCTTCGGGCTGGCCTGGCTCCTGCGCCGCGCCCGCCCGGTGCTCCGCCACACCGTCGAGGGCTTCGTCCTGCCGGCGTGGATCCTGCCCGGCCCGGTCGTCGCCTACCTGTGGTTCGCCGTGCTCAGCCGCGACGGCGGCACGCTGGGCGTCCTGCTCGGCCAACCGGGCACGGCGTGGCTGGTCGAGCACCCCATGGCGAGCCTGATCGTGTTCAACACCTGGCGCGGCACGGCGTTCTCGATGCTGCTGTACGCCTCCGCGCTGGCCACCGTGCCGCCGTCGCACCTGGAGACCGCCCGGCTGGCCGGGGCGAGCGGGTGGCAGACCGTCCGGGACGTGGTGTTCCCGCGCCTGCGGGGGCACGTGCTGACCAACACCCTGCTGATCAGCCTGTGGACGGCGAACGACTTCACGCCGTTCCTGCTCACCGCGGGCGGCCCGAACCACGAGTCGGAGGTGTTGCCCGTGCTGATCTACCGGCAGGCGTTGGAGAGCGGCCGGCTCGGGTACGCGTCGGCGATGTCGTCGCTGCTGCTGGTCGCGAACCTGGTGGTGGCGCTGGTGTACCTGCGGTTGCTGCGCGGGAGGCGGGCGTGACACCGGGGTGGGTGGTCCGCCGGATCGGCTCGTCCGTGCTGGTGGCGGCGGTGCTGGCGTTCTTCGCGGTGCCGATGCTGTGGCTGGCGGGTGCGCCGTTCGACGCCCGGCCCGGGTTCGGCCTGCGGTGGCCGGAGTGGACGCTGTCGAACGTCCACGCCACCTTGCGCCACCCGTACGCGGTGCGGTCGTTGGTCAACTCGCTGGTGCTGTGCGTGGTGGCGTCGGCGGTCACGACGGCGTTCGCGGCGCTGGCGGCCTACTCGCTGTCCCGCGTCCGCATCCCCGGCCGTGACGTGCTGCTGTACGTGCTGCTGTTGCTGTCCAGCGTGGTGACGGGCACGGCCGCCATGGTGCCGATCTTCGTGCTGATGCTCCAGCTCGGCCTGATCGACTCCCGGTTCGGCACGGCGCTGGTGATCGCGGGCGGCATGCTGCCCGCGGCCATCTTCATCCTCAAGGACTTCGTGGACGCCGTGCCCCGCTCGTACGAGGAGTCCGCGCGGGTGTTCGGCGCGTCGCCCCGGCAGGTGCTGGGCCACGTGGTGCTGCCGATCGCCCGGCCGGGCATCGCGACGATCCTGGTGTGGTCGTTCGTGAACGCGTGGGGCAACTTCCTGTTGCCGTTCCTGCTGCTGCGCGACGTCGGCAGGCAGCCGGCGGCGGTGCTGCTGCGGACGTTGCAGGACGAGGGCGGCACCGCCGACCTGACCGTCATCCCGGTGTTCTCGCTGCTGTACTCGGTGCCGGTGGTGGTGTTGTACCTGGTCGTCAACCGGGCCTACGGGTTCCGCTTCCACGGGGGGATCAAGGGCTGATGGCGGGCATCGACATCACCGGGGTGTCCACGGTCTACCCGAACGGGGTCCGCGCGGTGGACGGGCTGGACCTGCGCGTGCCGGACGGCGAGCTGTTCGCGCTGCTCGGGCCGTCCGGGTGCGGCAAGACCACGTTGCTGCGCACGATCGCGGGCCTGGAGCGGCCGGCCGAGGGGTCGATCGCGATCGGCTCCCGCGACGTGACGCGGGTGGAGCCCGGCGGTCGCGGGGTCGCGATGGTGTTCCAGGACTACGCGTTGTTCCCGCACATGACCGTGGCGGAGAACATCGCCTACCCGCTGCGGGTGCGCCGCGTGCCCGGGGCGCGGCGGCGGGAGGTGGCCGCCGAGGTGGCCGCCGGGCTGGGCCTGGCCGATCTGCTCGACCGCAGGCCGGGGCGGCTCTCCGGCGGACAGCAGCAGCGCGCCGCGCTGGGCCGGGCCGTCGCGGCGGGCGCGGACGTGCTGCTGCTGGACGAGCCGCTGTCCAACCTGGACGCGCGGCTGCGGCTGGAGGCCAGGACGTTCCTCAAGAGGCTCCAGCACGACCTGGCGCTCACCACCGTCTTCGTGACGCACGACCAGGCCGAGGCGTTGGCGCTGGCGCACCGGATCGCGGTGATGGACCGGGGTCGGATCCGCCAGCTCGGCACGCCGCGCGAGGTGTTCCAACGGCCCGCGGACACGTTCGTGGCCAACTTCATCGGCTCGACCCCGATGAACCTGCTCGACGGCGTGGTCCGCGACGGGCACGTCGAGTGCGCCGGGTCCCGGTTGCCCGGCCCGCCGGGGCAGCCCGACGGCACACCGGTCGTGGTCGGCGTGCGGCCCGAGTACCTCGTCCCGGCCGGGGACGGCATCACCGGCCGGGTGGCGGCGGTCGAGAACCTGGGCGTGTCCTCGCTGGTCACGCTCGACTGCCCGGGCGGCGCGCTGGTCGGCTTCACCGTGCCCGAGGACCGGGAACCCGCCCCGGGCGACCGCCTGACCGTGGCCGCGCCGGCCGGTCGACTGCTGTTCTACGGGGCCGAGGAGGGCCGGTTGCTGGGCGGCTGACCTGCGTCGTGCGCGTTCGTCACAGTTCGTCGCACGCCTGTTACACCCACCCGGCGTGACGGTGGGCCGTTCGGCGTAACCGCTGGTATACGGTGGGGCGGAAGCCGTGCCGAGAGCGAGGGGTCCCACCGGTGTCGCGGTTGCTGCTCGTGGAGGACGACGCGATGTTGGCCGAGGCGTTGTCGCGCGCCCTGCGCGGCCTGGGCCACGACGTCGCGGTGGCGGCCACGGGCGAGCAGGCGCTGGACGCGCTGGCGCGGCGGCGGGCGGACACCGACCTGGTGCTGCTGGACGTGATGCTGCCCGGCGTGGACGGGTTCGAGGTGTGCCGCCGGATCCGCGCCGACGACACGGTGCCGGTGATCCTGCTGACCGCCCGCGGCGACGCCGTGGACGTCGTCGTCGGCCTGGAGTGCGGCGCGGACGACTACGTGGTCAAACCGGTCGAGCCGCGGGTGCTCGACGCCCGGGTCAAGGCCATCCTGCGCCGCGCCGTGCCCGCGCTGCCGCCGAAGTCGCACGTGTACCTGATCGGCGACCTCCGGCTCGACGTCGCCGCCATGGTCGTCACCAGGAACGGCGAGGAGCTGAACCTGACCTCGACCGAGCTGCGGCTGCTGGCCGAGTTCGCCGAGCACGCGGGTCAGGTGCTGAGCCGGCAGACGTTGCTGAAGCGGGTGTGGGACTACGGGTTCGCGGGCGACTCGCGCCTGGTCGACGCCGCCGTGGCGCGCCTGCGGGCCAAGATCGAGCGGGAGCCGGCCAACCCCGTGCTGCTGCGCACCGTGCGGGGGTTCGGGTACCGCCTGGTCAAGCCGTGACGTGGCGGCCGAGCCTGCGGGCGGCCGTGGTGCTCACCGTCCTGGCCGTCACGCTCGTCACCACCGTGGCGATGGCGCTGGTCACCTACCGGCTCCAGGCCGCGACGACCAGGGACCGGTTCGCCGCCTCCGCCGAGGCGGCGTTCGACTCCGACGCCCAGCAGGCGCACCAGTTCCTGGTCCGCGTCACCGCGTTCGACTCCGCCGTGTCCGGTGTGGCGGAGTACATGCGGGGGCGGCTCGGCCTGACGTGGGCGCTGGTCAACTTCACCCCGACCTCCGGCCCGGTCTCCGGGGTGGCGGACGGCGGGTACCTGCCCGTGGCGGGCACCGGGGGAGCGGTCCGCGGCCGACTGCCCGCGGACGCGGTGGACGCGGCACGTCGGCACGGCCACTCGGTGAGCTACACCGCGACCACCCCGGAGGGCCCGCAGCTCGTGATCGTCGGGGAGGTCGAGCCGGGCCTGCTGCTGGCCGAGTTCTACAACACCGGCGGCCTCGACCGGGAACTCGCCCTCCTGCGCGACCGGCTCGCCGGCGTGGCGGCGGTGATCGCCCTGCTCGGCGGCGGCTTGGGCGTGCCGGCGGCGCGGACGATCCAGCGCCGCGTGCGCACGGCCGCGCTGGCCGCCCGGCGGTTCGGGGAGGGCGCGCTGGACACCAGGCTGCCCGTGCAGGGCCGTGACGAGCTGGCCGACCTCGCCGGCTCGTTCAACGCGATGGCCCAGCGGCTCGGCGAGTCGATCGACCAGCTCCGGCTGAAGGACCGGCAACAACGGCGGTTCGTCGCCGACGTGGCGCACGACCTGCGCACGCCGTTGGCGTCGATGGTCGCCGCGGCGGACGGCCTGCACAGCCCGGACCCCGCCGACCGGGCGAGGTCGGCGGAACTGCTGGGCAGCCAGGCGCGCCGGCTGGGCAGGCTGGTCGACGACCTGCTGGAGGTGTCGCGGTTCGACGCCGGCGCGGTCGAGTTCCGGCCCGAGCCCGTGGACCTCGAAGCGCTGGCGATCGACGCCGTGCAGGTGACCGCGCCGGGCGCGGACGTCCCGGTCCGCCGCACCGGGGATGCCACGGTGCACGGCGACCCGCGCCGGCTGCACACGATCGTGCGCAACCTCGTCACCAACGCGGTCGGGCACGGCGAACCGCCGATCACGGTCACCGTCGACGGCACGGAGCCCGAGCGGGTGCGGGTGTCCGTCGCCGACTCCGGACCGGGCCTGCCCGCCGACCTCGCGCCCGTCGTGTTCGACCGCTTCGTGCGCGGCGACCGCGCCCGCAGCCGCACCGAGGGCAGCGGCCTCGGGCTCGCCATCGCCCGGGAGAACGCGCACCTGCACGGCGGCCGGCTGGAGGTCGTCAACGACGGCGGCGCGGTGTTCACGCTCACCGTGCCGCGCGGCGTCGCGCCCTGAGCGGCTGTCACACAACGCGCACATCACGCGCATCGGCCGCGGACATCGCGTCGGCAGTGTCGGGGGCGTCCCGCTCCGACACACCCGATGGGGAGAAACCATGGCCTGTCGACCGGTCCACGACCACGTCCACCGCCGGCGCACCGTGACGGCGGTGCTCGGCGCGCTCGTGGTGGCGTTGTCCGCCTGCGCGTCCGATCCCGTGCCCGGCGGTCCGCCGGGGAACCGGGGCGGTGTCGTCGAGGACGGCAGCATCCCGGAGCACGGCACCATCTCGCCGTTCGACTCGGAGCACGCGGCGATCCGCGGGCTCGACCCCGACCTCCTGGCGGCCGTGCGGGAGGCGGCGCGGGACGCCCGTGCGGCGGGCGTGGAGCTGAGGGTGACGTCGGGGTGGCGCAGCAGGGAGTACCAGCAACGCCTGCTGGACGAGGCCGTGGCCGTCCACGGGAGCCTCGCGGAGGCGCGTCGCCTGGTCAGCACGCCGGAGAAGTCGGCGCACGTGACCGGCAAGGCGATCGACATCGGCCCGACCGACGCGGCCGACTGGCTCGTGCGCCACGGCGCGGACTACGGCCTGTGCCAGACCTATGCCAACGAGATGTGGCACTTCGAGCTGTCCACCGAACCCGGGGGCGAGTGCCCCGTGCCGCTCAGCGACGCCGCGGGGTGACCGGCTTCGCGGCTGCCCTTCGGCCGGCCGTGGTCGGTGCGCCCACGCCGCCGGGCCTTCGCACGCGACCGGCGCGCGTCAGGGGTGCCACAGGACGCGGTCGGGGGCGTCGCCCCTTCGGTGGCGGGGACGAACCGGGAGGGATGCCGTCAGCGGCGCGTCGTGAGGCGGGCGAGGAACTCCGCGTTGTCGGAGGTCTGGCGCAGACCGTCGAGCAGCACGTCCACCGCGTCGTCCTTGCCCGCGAGGGCGCGGCGGAGCAGGCGGACCGCCGCCGCCTCGCCGGGGGCCAGCAGCAGCTCCTCGCGGCGGGTGCCGGACTGGTGCACGTCCACCGCCGGGAACACGCGGCGGGCGGCGGTCCTGCGGTCCAGGCGCAGCTCGGCGTTGCCGGTGCCCTTGTACTCCTCGAACAGCACCGCGTCGCCCGCCGAGCCGGTGTCGACCAGCGCCGTGGCGATGATCGTGAGCGAACCGCCGCCCTCGACGTTGCGCGCCGCGCCGAGGAACCGCTTGGGCGGCGTCAGCGCGCCCGCGTCCACGCCGCCGGACAGGATCCGCCCGGACGCGGGCGCGGCCAGGTTGTAGGCGCGGCCGAGGCGGGTCGCGGAGTCGAGCAGCACCACGACGTCACGGCCCAGCTCCACCAGGCGCTTCGCCCGTTCGACGGCCAGTTCGGCGAGCGCGGTGTGGTCGCGCGGCGGGTGGTCGAACGTGGCCGCGACGACCTCGGCGGGCACGGCGCGGGACAGGTCGGTGACCTCCTCCGGCCGTTCGCCGACCAGCACGAGCATCAGGTGGCACTCCGGGTGGTTCTTGGCGATGCCGTGGGCGATCGACCGCAGCACGGTGGTCTTGCCCGCCTTGGGCGGCGCGACGACCAGCGCGCGTTGCCCCTTGCCGAGGGGCATGAGCAGGTCGATCACCCGGGTGGTCAGCTCGTGCGGCTCGGTCTCCAGCCGCAGCCGCCGGTCCGGGTGGGTGGGCACGAGGTCGGCGAAGGTCGGCCGGGCGCGGGAGTGGCGCGGGTGCGCGCCGTTGACCGCGTCGACGGTGAGCAGCGACGCGGTCCGCGCGCCGTCCGCCGAGACGCGGCCGTGGACCTCGTCGCCGCGCCGCAGCCCGTGTTCGGCCACGAGTCGCGCCGGGACGGTGATGTCGCGCGGTCCGGGCAGGCAGCCGTCGGCGCGCAGCACCGCGCGGCGGTCGGTCAGGTCGAGGACGCCGGAGCCGAGCCGGGCGTCGGTGTCGTTGTGGGACAAGGGTTTCTCCCTGGGTGGGTGAGGACGCGGACGTGCCGCGGTACGACCCGCCGACGACCCGGGTAAGGCTGCGCGAGCCACGTCCGGTCGGTGCGGGGATTTCGAGAGGACTCGTGGTGGGGGCTGACCGCCGCCTACGTCCACGAGAACGCGATACCGGGCATGCTAGCCGCTGGTGCGCACGACGCGCAACCGCGCCGTCACGCCACCACGACGGAGGTCGGGCGCGAGGGCGTCGGGGACCCCGAACGTCCACTCGGGACCGTCGCACGCC
>NZ_JBHYXZ010000213.1:0-6262 GCF_042752395.1 Actinosynnema sp. NPDC059335
TCGTGGGTGGGTGGGGGGCGGGGGGCGGGGGGGGGTGTGGGCTGGTCGAGCGCCCCGGGGTGGGCGCGTGCGGTCGCGCCCCCCCCCCCCACCCCCCCCGCTGCGCGTGTTCCGACCGCCGGCAAGGGCCGGGCCTTCGGGAGTCCGCACCGTCCGCCGAACGGAGCCACACGATGATCGATCCGGCGTCGGACGATGTCGTCGCAGCACCGAACCTATGCCTTGGAGCAGGACCAACCTCAAGGAGGTTCTTGTGTGACCCACGTCACGGACACCGGGGCGCATGCGGCTCGCGCCGCACGTCGACCCACCACCGTCGGCGGGACGGCCCGCTCCCGTGCCGCCGCGCACCGTTCGAGATCCGCCGGCACCGACAGATCGACCCCGCCGAGCCGCACGGCAGGTCTGCCGGGCCGACCGACCAGGGGGACGACCATGACCGGAGACCTGCTGCCGATCGACCAAGTGGCCAAGGCATCGGGCGTCGCCTCGTCCGCGCTGCGCTACTACGAGCGGGTCGGCCTCATCGAGGAAGGCTCCAAGATCCGGGGCAAGCGGCACTACCCGCGCGACGTGCTCGACCGCCTGTCCATGATCCGCACGTGCCAGAACATCGGCTTCAGCCTGACCGAGATCGCCTCGCTGCTGGACGAGGCGGAGGAGTCGGGCGGGTCGTGGCAGGAGATCGCCGCCCGCCGCCGCGCCTGCATCCAGCGCGAGATCGAAGAGCGCCAGGCGTGGCTGGACACCCTGAACTCGACGCTGGCGTGCGGCTGCCCGCAGCTGGTCAAGTGCCCGCAGGTCGCCGGCTGCCCGTTGATGCTCGCCGCCAACCCCTGAGCACGGCTACCGCACCCGTTCCCACCCGCGCCGGGGCGGCCGGTTGCCCAGCCCCTCGTCCCGGCTGCGGTAGACGATGTAGGGGCGGGTGAGGTAGCCCAGCGGCATCGAGAACACGTGCACGAGCCGGCTGAACGGCCAGAACGCGAACAGCGCCCACGCGGCGAGCGCGTGCAGCCGGAAGCCGAGCGGCGCGGCGGCCATCAGCTCCGGCTCGGGCCGGAAGGAGAAGAGGGAGCGGAACCAGGGCGACACGGACTCGCGGTAGTCGTGCGGGTGGTCGGTGAGGTTGCCCAGCGCGGTCGTGCCGAGGCCGAGCAGGATCGTGCCGACCAGCAGCACGTACATGACCTTGTCGTTGCGGGTGGTGGCGGAGAACACCGGACCGACGGTGCGCCGCCGGTAGACCAGGATCGCCGCGCCCGCCAGCGTGCACACCCCGGCCACGACGCCGAGCCCGACCGCGACCGCGTGGTAGGCGGTCTCGCCGATCCCGACCGCCTCCGTCCACGACTTGGGCACGAGCAGGCCCACGACGTGACCGACGGCCACGACCAGGATGCCGAAGTGGAACAGCGGGCTGCCCAGGCGCAGCAGCCTGCTCTCGTAGAGCTGGGAGGACCGGGTGGTCCAGCCGAACTTGTCGTACCGGTAGCGCCACACGTGGCCGATCACGAACACCGCGATGGCCACGTACGGCACGACGACCCACAGCATGACGTCCAGCGTGCTCACCCCGGTCATCGGCGACCTCCGCGAGGTGGGGGCAGGTACTCGGGCGGGGCGAACGGGGCCAGGCCGACCTCCTCCTCGGGCGGTCCGGCGACGGCCAGCCGGGCGATCTCGTCGTGCTCGCGGCGGCCCAGGGGCGGCAGGGTGGCCGACACCGACTCCAGGACGTGCGCCCACGGCGAGCCGGCCTCCCGCAGGCCGACGCGGATCAGCTCCAGCCCGGCGCGGTGCTCGGTCATCAGCCGCAGGCCGACCGCCTGGTCGCCCGAGGCGGCGAACTCCAGCACCACGGCCAGGTGGTCGGGCAGCTCGCCGTCGCCCAGCTCCAGGCCGGCGGCCCGGTAGGCGTGCTTGAACCGCAGCAGCGCCAGGCCGCGCTTGCGGGTGTCGCCGTAGGCGAAGTAGGTCAGGTAGGGGCTGAACCGCTTGCGGTGGTCGAAGGTCGCCACGTACGCGGCGGCCAGGTCGGTCGGGGACGTGGTCGCCACGTGGTCGAGGAACGCGTCCAGCGGCTTGGCGAGCGGCGCGGGCAACGTCCGGGTCGCGGCCCGCAGCAGGGGCAGCCGCGCGAACGACTGCTCGTCGGGGTAGCCCAGCAGCAGGGACTGGACCTGCCACGCGGTCGCGCGCTGCGCGTCGGTGAGGGTCACGGCCGGTCCTTCGGCGGGAACAGCCCTTCCGGGCGGCCCTTGCCGTCCCAGTTGAGGAGGTTGACCCGGCTGCCCTTGTCGACCGGGGCGGCGAGGGTGTCGGTGGTCTGCCGGTCGCGGAGCATGCGGAAGTTCTCGACCGCGATCGGCGACGTGCCGCCGGAGCCCTCGCCGAACGGGCCGGAGCCGCCCATGCCGGGGCCGCCCTCGTAGTCCAGGCTGCACCCGGTGGCCAACTCCTCCAGGCCGTGCGCCTGCTCGGCGTGCGCGGGCGGGATGACGTAGCGCTCGTCGTACTTGGCCAGCGCGAGCAGCCGGTACAGGTCGTAGACCTCCCGCCCGGTCATGCCGACCGAGGCCGCGACCTCCTCCCGCGGCTCCCGGCCGAGGTTGATGTCGCGCATGTAGGCGCGCATGGCGGCCAGCCGCCGCAGCACCGCGTCGACCGGGCCGACGTCGCCCGCGGTGAACAGCCGCGCCAGGTACTCCACGGGGATGCGCAGCGCCTCCACGGCGGCGAACAGGTTGCCGTGGTCCTCGGCGTCGTGGCCGGTGTCGCGCACCACGTCGACCACCGGGGACAGCGGCGGGACGTACCAGACCATCGGCAGCGTGCGGTACTCCGGGTGCAGCGGCAACGCCACCCGGTACCGGTTGATCAGCGCGTACACGGGTGACCGCTGCGCCGCCTCGATCCAGTCCGCCGGGATCCCGACCTGCTCGGCGGCCCGGACCACGACGGGGTCGTGCGGGTCCAGGAACACCCGCCGCTGCGCCTCGCAGAGGTCCCGGTCGTCCGGGACGGACGCGGCCTCCAGCACCTTGTCGGCGTCGTAGAGGACCAGGCCGATGTAGCGCAGGCGGCCCACGCAGGTCTCCGCGCACACGGTCGGGATGCCGACCTCGACCCGGGGGAAGCAGAACGTGCACTTCTCGGCCTTGCCGGTGCGGTGGTTGAAGTACACCTTCTTGTACGGGCAGCCGGACACGCACATCCGCCAGCCCCGGCACCGGTCCTGGTCCACGAGCACGATGCCGTCCTCGGCGCGCTTGTAGATCGCGCCCGAGGGGCACGACGCCGCGCACGAGGGGTTCAGGCAGTGCTCGCAGATGCGCGGCAGGTAGAACATGAACGTCCGCTCGAACTCGAACCTGACCTTGTCCTCGATGCCCTTGAGCAGCGGGTCGCGGTCGCCGTGGTCGGGCGCGCCGCCGAGGTCGTCGTCCCAGTTGGCCGACCAGGTGATCCGGGTCGGCTCGCCGCTGATCAACGACCGCGGCCGGGCGACCGGGGTGTGCTCCTGGAGCGGCGCGTCGGTGAGGTTCTCGTAGTCGTAGGTCCAGGGCTCGTAGTAGTCGTCCAGGGCGGGCATCTTCGGGTTGCTGAAGATGGTGAGCAGCTTGCGCAGCCGCCCGCCGCCCTTGAGCCGGAGCCTGCCGCGCCGGGTGAGCGCCCAGCCGCCGCGCCACCGCTCCTGGTCCTCGTAGGTGCGCGGGTAGCCCTGGCCGGGGCGGGTCTCGACGTTGTTGAACCAGACGTACTCCACGCCCGAGCGGTTCGTCCACGCCTGCTTGCACGTGACCGAGCAGGTGTGGCAGCCGATGCACTTGTCGAGGTTCATCACCATCGCCATCTGGGCCATGACGCGCATCAGTACGCCACCTCCTGGCTGCGCCGACGGATGACGGTGACCTCGTCGCGCTGGTTGCCGGTCGGGCCGAGGTAGTTGAACGCGAACGACAGCTGCGCGTAGCCGCCGATCAGGTGCGACGGCTTGACCAGCAACCGGGTCAGCGAGTTGTGGATGCCGCCGCGCCTGCCGGACGCCTCGGCGCGCGGCACGTCGATCAGCCGGTCCTGCGCGTGGTGCATGTAGACGGTGCCCTCGGGCATCCGGTGCGACACGACGGCCCGGGCCACCACGACGCCGTTGCGGTTGACGGCCTCGATCCAGTCGTTGTCCGCCACGCCGATCCGCGCCGCGTCCTGCGTGGACATCCAGATGGTCTGGCCGCCGCGTGACAGGCTCAACATGAACAGGTTGTCCTGGTACTCGGAGTGGATGGACCACTTCGAGTGCGGTGTCAGGTACCGGACGGTGATGCCCGGTTCGCCTTGCTCGCCCACGACCGGTTCGCCGAACAGCGCGTGCATGTCCAGCGGCGGCCGGAACACCGGCAGCTGCTCGCCCAGCTCGGCCATCCAGTCGTGGTCGAGGTAGAAGTGCTGGCGGCCGGTGAGGGTGTGCCAGGGCTTGAGGCGCTCCACGTTGATGGTGAACGGCGAGTACCGCCGCCCGCCGGCCTCGGAGCCGGACCACTCGGGCGAGGTGATCACCGGCACCGGGGCGGACCGCGTGTCGGCGAACGTGATCAGCTTGCCCTCGTGCTCGGCGGCCAGGTCCGCCAACGGCGTGCCGGTGCGCCGCTCCAGGGTGCGGAAGCCCTGCGTGGCCAGGTGGCCGTTGGTGGTGCCGGACAGCGCCAGGATCGCCTCGCACGCGTGCACGTCGCGGACCAGGGACGGGCGGCCGTCGGCCGGGCCGCCGCGGACGGCGCCGTTGCGCTGTCGCAGCAGCTCCACCTCCCGCTCGACGCGGAAGGTCACGCCCTTGGTGGTCACGCCCAGCTCGTCCACCAGCGGCCCCAGCGCGCCCATCTTGGCCGCGACGGCGGTGTAGTCGCGCTCCACCACGGTGATGCGGGGCATGGTGACGCCGGGCACCGGCTCGCACTCGCCGGCCTTCCAGTCACGCACCACGCCGTGCGGGGTGGCCAGCTCGTCGGGGGTGTCGTGCATCAGCGGCGTCGCCACGAGGTCCTTGCGCACGCCGAGGTGCGTCGCGGCGAGCCGGCTGAAGGACTCGGCGATGGCCTGGAACGCGGCCCAGTCCGTGCGGGTCTGCCAGGGCGGCGCGATCGCCGGGTTGAACGAGTGGACGAACGGGTGCATGTCGGTGGTGTTGAGGTCGTGCTTCTCGTACCAGGTCGCCGCGGGCAGCACCACGTCGGAGAACACGGTGGTGCTGGTCATCCGGAAGTCCAGCGACAGCAGCAGGTCGAGCTTGCCCACCGGCGCCTCCTCCCGCCACACCACGTCCCTCGGCCGCGCCCCCGGCGGCGCCTCCTCCGCGCGCAGCGAGTGGTCGGCGCCCAGCAGGTGCTTGAGGAAGTACTCGTCGCCCTTGCCGGACGAGCCGAGCAGGTTGGCCCGCCAGACGCTCAGCAGGCGCGGGAAGTTCTCCGGCGCGTCCGGGTCCTCGCAGGAGAACCGCAGCCGCCCGGCCTTCAGCTCCGCGACGACGTGCTCCCCCGCCGGGACGCCCGCGCGTTCCGCCTCGTCGGCCAGGTCGAGGGGGTTGCGGTCGAACGTCGGGTAGGACGGCATCCAGCCCATCCGCGCGGACTGGGCGATCACGTCCGCCGTCGTCCGGCCCGCGAACCGCCCGCCCGAGCCGGCCGCGGCCAGGGCGTCCGCGCCGAACGCGTCGTAGCGGAACTGGTCGGTGTGCAGGTACCAGTAGGCGGTCTGGACCATCTGCCGCGGCGGGCGCGCCCAGTCCAGGGCGGACGCCAATTGGGACCAGCCGGTGACCGGGCGGCACTTCTCCTGGCCGACGTAGTGCGCCCACCCGCCGCCGTTGCGGCCCTGGCAGCCGGTGAGCGTGGTCAGCGCGAGGAAGGCGCGGTAGATGGTGTCGGAGTGGAACCAGTGGTTCGTCCCCGCCCCCATGATGATCATGGATCGGCCGCGCGACTCCTCGGCGTTCGCGGCGAACTCGCGGGCGATGCGGGCCGCGGCCGCCGCCGGCACGCCGGTGATCGCCTCCTGCCACGCGGGCGTGCACGGCTGCTCCGCGTCGTCGTAGCCGTCGGGCCATTCGCCGGGCAGGTCGCCGCGCCGCACGCCGTACTGCGCCAGCAGCAGGTCGAACACCGTGGTGACCAGGTGCCCGCCCACGTGCCGCACCGGCACGGCCCGGTGCACGGTCGTCGCCGTGCCGTCCGGCGCGTCGAACCGCGGCAGCTCGACCAGCACC
>NZ_JBHYXZ010000213.1:6272-11050 GCF_042752395.1 Actinosynnema sp. NPDC059335
GCCCCGGACAGCAGCGGGTCGACGTCGCCCAGGTCGAGGTTCCAGCGGCCCGCGCCGGCCTCGCCGAAGCGGAACCCGAGCGACCCGCCCGGCACCACCGGCCCGCCCGTGGCCGAGTCGAGCAGGACGGTCTTGAACGCCGCGTGCTCCTCGTCGGTGTGGCCGGCCAGGTCGGCGGCGGTGAGGAACTTCCCCGGCCGGACCACGTCGCCGTGCCCGTCCAGGCGGACCAGGAACGGCAGGTCGGTGTAGCGCTTGACGTAGTCGGTGAAGTACGGGGTGGTCCTCTCGACGAAGAACTCGCGCAGGATCACGTGCCCCATGGCCATGGCCAGCGCGCCGTCGGTGCCGGGCCGGGCGGCCAGCCACTCGTCGGCGAACTTGACGTTGTCGGCGTAGTCCGGGGACACGGCGACGACCTTCTGCCCCCGGTAGCGCGCCTCGGCCATCCAGTGCGCGTCCGGCGTGCGGGTGACCGGCAGGTTGGAGCCCCACATGATCAGGTAGCCGGCGTCCCACCAGTCGCCCGACTCCGGCACGTCGGTCTGGTCGCCGAACACCTGCGGGCTGGCCACCGGCAGGTCGGCGTACCAGTCGTAGAACGACAGCATCGCGCCGCCCACCAGCGACACGAACCGCGCGCCCGACGCGTGCGACACCATCGACATGGCCGGGATCGGCGAGAAGCCGGCGACCCGGTCCGGGCCGTGCTCCTTGATCGTGTGCACGTGCGCGGCCGCGACCAGCTCCACCGCCTCGTCCCAGGACGCCCGCACCAGCCCGCCCCTGCCGCGGGCCGCCTTGTACCGCCGGGCCCGCTCGGGGTCGCCCACGATTTCGGCCCAGGCGAGCACGGGGTCGCCGGTGCGGGCCTTGGCCTCCCGGTACAGCTCCAGCAGCACACCGCGCACGTACGGGTAGCGCACCCGCGTGGGCGAGTACGTGTACCAGGAGAACGCCGCGCCCCGCGGGCAGCCGCGCGGCTCGTACTCCGGCCGGTCGGGACCCACCGAGGGGTAGTCGGTCTCCTGCGCCTCCCAGGTGATGATCCCGTCCTTGACGTAGACCTTCCACGAGCACGACCCGGTGCAGTTCACCCCGTGCGTCGAGCGCACCACCGCGTCGTGGCTCCACCGGTCCCGGTAGAACCCGTCGGCCTGCCGGCCGCCGATCCGGTGGAGCGTCCGCAGGTCCGGGGAGACCTCGGCGCGGGTGAAGAAGCGCCGGGTCCGCACCAGGGCGTCGGTCAGTCCGCTGTCGAGTCCCGCCATCGTCGCGCTCCCCTCACCGCCGGTGGCCGTGCACGGCGCGGCGCACCACCGTCGAGGTGAACCCGAGCGCCGCGAGCGCGACCACCGCCAGCGCGGCGAGGCCGAGCGCGTAGGACGACAGCGCGCCGTACAGCGCGCCCATCACCAGGGGCGGGACGAACCCGCCCAGGCCGCCCGCCGCCCCGACCACGCCGGTGACCGCGCCGACCTTGTTCGCCGGGGCGAGCAGCGCGACCAGCGCGAACACCGCCCCGCTGCCCGCGCCGAGCGCGGCGGCCATGGACAGGAACGCGATCGTGCCCAGCGGCGCGAGGTCGGGGGTGAACGCCTGGACCACCGCGCCCACCGCCACCACCGCCAGGCACGCCACCAGCACCCGCACCGCGCCGAGCCGGTCGGACAGCCAGCCGCCCACCGGCCGCATCACCACCGCGAGCAGCACGAACCCGGCCATCCGGTTGGCCGCGTCCGCCTGCTGGAGCCCGTAGGCCGTCTTCAGGTACGCGGGCAGGTACACCGAGAAGGCGACGAACCCGCCGAACGCCACCGCGTACAACGCCGAAGCCTGCCACGTGACCGGCAGCTTCGCGGTGTCCACGAGCCGGCGGGCCATCGACCCGGTCGGCACGGTGCGGTCCGGCGCGTCGCGCAGCAGCAGGGCCGCGAGCACCGCGTAGACCGCGAGCACCGCCGCCGTGACCAGGAACGGCGTCGCCACGCCACCGCGGTCCACCAGCTCGACCGTGGTCAGGGCGCTGATCGCGGTGCCGCCCATGCCCACGCCGAAGATGCCGATCGCGAGCCCGCGCCGCTCGGGCGGGAACCAGACGTTGACGAACGGCACCCCGACCGCGAACGCCGTGCCGCCCAGCCCGAGGAAGAACCCGCCGACCAGCAGTCCGGCCGCCGAGGTGGTGCCGGCCAGGCCGAGGAACAGCACCGGCACGATCGTCGCGGCCGACACCAGCGGGAACATCACCCGCCCGCCGAACCGGTCGGTCAGCGCGCCCACCGGGATCCGGCCGAGCGACCCCACGATCACCGGCACCGCGACCACGAGCGCCTGCTGGAACGAGGTCAGGCCGAGGTCGTCCTGCAGCAGCGGGCCCAACGGGCTCAGCAGCGCCCACGCCCAGAAGTTCACCGCGAACCCCGCGGTGGCCAGGCCGAGCATCAACGCCCGCCGACCGGTGGTGGCTGCGCGGCTGTCGGTGGAAGGCGCTGCCCGCAAGCCCCTCACCGCCCCGCGTCCGTCACCGGTGTGCCGCGGCCATCGTCACCCGGACCCGCGGACGTCGCACCCGCACCGGTCACCCGACCGGGTGCCACCGGGAGCCACGGCGTCGCGCCCTGACCGGTGCGGCCGCGAGGCGGGCCGTCACACCTGCGCGGGCACCGGCCTGCCCCACGCCACGATCGCCGCCACCGGGCCGGGGGCTGTCGCGGCGAGAGGAGCCGTGATCGGCCGCTAACGGGTCGCCTGGAACTCCTCGAACAGCTCCGGGATGTAGGCGAGCAGCAGGTCGACCGTGCTGAACCCGCCGGTGACCGGGTCGAGCTGGGCGTAGGCGTAGGCGATCTCCGAGCCCTTGCGCGACGGGGCCGACTCGCGCACGTCGGTGAACCAGTCCACGAACGGCACCCGCCGCAGCACCAGCACCGGGTTCAGCACCACGGCGTAGACCAGCAGCAGGTCCAGCACCACCGGACGGCTGCGCAGCGCCCACCGGTAGAACTCGGAGAACAGGAAGAACCGGCGCTCCACCGCGGTGGGCTTCAGGCCGTGCACCTGCTCGGCCACCGCGACGCCGTGGTCGGTCGACGCCTGCTCGGCCTCGCCCCACGCCCGGTCGTGCGCGTTGCGGGCGGTCAGCTCGCCGCGGTCCAGCCTGGTCAGGTAGTCGGCCCAGCGGGCGGAGCCGGGGTTGCCGAACCCGTCCGTCGAGCGGCCGAGCGCGATCGCGACCCCCCGCTCGATCCCTTCCAGGATCGCCGCGTCGACGTGCGAGACCCACGTGCCCGGCGCGCCCAGCCCCCGGTCGCGGAAGAACGCGAGGACGCCTTCGATGTTGCGCCACCGGTCGGACGCGCCGAGCCCGGCCGCGTGACCGCTCTGCACCAGTCGCAGGAACTCCAGCCGCTGCGCCATGTCCAACCGGTCGATCTGGGCGGCCGTGCAGTCGAGCGCGGCGGCGCACTCCGCCGGCGTCCGAACGGCCGCCACCGCCGGCACGGGCACCAGCAATCCGGCCAGCAGAGCGAGGACGACAACCCACCCGGAGCGCTTCACACCGGGAAACCTAACGCCCCCACCAGGCTGCGGCGGACCCAAACCACCCACACGGGTGCAACGGGAATCGGGGAGCCGAACCTCCCTCACGTGCGCCGTCCCGCGTCCGGACGCCGTCCGGTCACGGGCACCATGGACCGCATGATGCGGCAACTCCCCGCGAAGGACCGCCCCGGCAAGGACGCCTGGCTCGGCCCGGTCTCACTGTGCCTGGCCCTGCTCAGCTGGCCGATCCCGTTGGGCGGCCCCGTCCTGGCGCTGGGCGCGGTGGCGTGCGGCGTGCGGTCCATGACCACCAAAACGGAATACCGCATCGACTGGACCGCCGCCGCCGGCACGTGCGTCGGCGTGCTGCAACTGCTGCTGTCGCTGATGCTGCTGGTCATGGACGCAGGCGGCCACTAGACACACCGTCGGGTTCGGCGGCCCCGACGTCGACGTCGCCCCACATCGGTTCCCGAACACCGCCGGGCGGTTCTCATGCCACCTTGATGACGACTTTCCCCGCGGCGTGGCCGTTCTCCACGGTGGCGAGGGCGGCCGGGGCATCGGGGAGCGGGTGGACCGCGGTGATCACGGGTGCGAGGACTCCGTCGAGGGCCAGCCGGGCGGACCGCTCCAGGTTCTCGCGGTCGAGGCGCCGCTCGACGAAACGCCCACCGAGGTCGGGCACCGACATGTCACCCACGGCGATGACGTTGCGGGCCTCCCGGGCCAGCGGGGCGACCGTCCGCAGCGAGGTGCCTCCGGCCAGGTCGACGATCCCGTCCACACCGTCCGGGACCAGCTCGCGCGTCACGGCGACGACGTCCTCGGCGGTGTAGTCGATGAACCGCACCCCGACCGCCTCGGCGTGCTCGCGCTTGGCGGTGCTCCCGGTGCCGATCACCCGCAGCCCGCGCGCGCCGGCCAGCCGGGCGACGGCGAGGCCGACCCCACCCCCGACCCCGTTGACCAGGACCGTGGCGCCGGCCGGGAGGCCGAGCTGGTCCAGCGCGTCCACCGCGGTCGTCCCGGCCACCGGCAGCGTCGCCGCCACGGTCGCGGACAGGCCCACCGGGATGCGCGCGATGTTCGGCGCGGACAGCACCGTCGTCTCGGCGTAGGTGCCGCCACCGGTGAGCGCGAAGCCGAAGACCGCGTCGCCGACCTCGAACCCGTCGACGTCCCCGCGCCCGGCGTCGGAGCGTAAACCACGCCCCAGGACCCCCCCCCCC
>NZ_JBHYXZ010000213.1:11060-12062 GCF_042752395.1 Actinosynnema sp. NPDC059335
GGGGCGGCCCCGCCCCGGGCGCTCGCCCCACCGCACCGCCCGCCCCACCCCCACCCCCCCTCCCCCGCCCCCCGCGCGGCCCACCCCGGTTCCCGCTGCCTCCATGCCCAGCACCCGGGGGAAGGGACGCCCGCCGTCGAGCCCGGGGACCAGACCCGAGCGCAGGAGGTGGTCGAGGGGGTTCACGCCGGCGACGTCGACCCGGACCAGCACCTCGCCGCGGCCGGGGACGGGATCGGGACGATCGAAGAACTCCTGCACCTCGGGCCCGCCATACCTGCCGAAACCCCACGCCTGCCCCATCTTCCGCCTCCTCGTGACGACCGCCCCGGCGATTCCGGGCGCTGTCGCCAGCCTCGCCCCTCACATCGATGTCAGGGGCAAGCCGCTGAGGCGCGGGTCACAGCATCAAGCCGACCGTGCCGCCGGTTCCCGGGTCGTGGACAACTCCGCCCGGTGCCTGCTGTTGGCCTCGATCAGCACGTCGAGCGCATCCCGCATCTCGACCAACTGCGCGATTTCCGCATCGATCCGCTCGCGCTCGCGCATCATCGCCGTGAACGTCTCCTCGGCGACACCCGGGTCACCGGGAACGTCCACGCACGGCAACACCGTCGCGATCACCCGGCTGGACATACCCGCCTCGAACAACCGCCGGATGAGCGACACCCGCTGGACCTCGGCATCGGAATAGTGACGCTGCCCCGCGCCGGAACGCGAACTGGTCAGCAAACCCTGCTCCTCGTAGTACCGCAGTGAGCGCGGACTGACGCCCGTGCGCCTGGACAACTCGCCGATCCGCATTCCCACAACCCTACGCCCGCGTGCTCCGGCCCCAGACCGCCGGCGAGTCGCGGACACCCGCATCGTGGACACCGCCGCGGCCCGCGGGGTCGTCGCCTCGACCCGACTCTTAATCCGTTTGTCAAGCGGCGGCGGCGAGGGGAGGCGTGGGTTGATAGGGCCGGTTGTCGCGCAGCAGTGCCCACAGGACGTTGACGC
>NZ_JBHYXZ010000214.1:0-12016 GCF_042752395.1 Actinosynnema sp. NPDC059335
GGCGCCGGGGGCCGGCGCCGGCCCCCCCCCCCCCCCCGCCTCGCGCCACGGAGAGGACGTGCTCGTGCCCGAGCGTTCGCACACCGGCCTGCTGCGCTTCCTGCGCCCCTTCCGGGCCCGGATCGCCGTGATGGTCGGCATCACCGCCCTGAACGCCGCGAGCGCCGTCGCACCCGCGCTGGTCGGGCAGCGGCTGATCGACGACGGCGTGCTGAGGGGTGACGCCGGCGTGGTGTGGTCGCTGGCCGCCGTCCTGGCGGTCGTCGGCGTCGGCCAGGCCGCGCTGTCCTACGTGGACCGGAGGTATGCCGCCGCGGTCGCCGAGGACGTGGTGTTCCGGCTGCGCGCCGACCTGTTCGGCCACCTCCAGCGGCAGGCGCCCGGCTTCTTCACGGCGGCCAGGACGGGGGCCGTCGTCTCCCGCGTGCACGGCGACGTGGCCGGCGTGCAGGGCGTGGTCTCCACGACGGTGCCGTCCGCCGTCGGGGCGGTGGTGATGCTCGTCGCCGCGGGCGCCGCGGTGGCGGCGATGGAGTGGCGGCTGGTCCTCCTCGTGCTCGTGCTGCTGCCCTTGCTGTACCTGCTCACGTCGAGGTTCACCTTGGCGTTGCGCCGCGCCGGGCAGGACGCGCTGACCGCCCAGGCCGACCTGGACGCCCTCGTCGCGGAGCGGCTGAGCCCGGACGGCGCGGAGGTGGTCCGGCACTTCAGCGATCCGGACCGGGAGCAGCCGGGGTTCCGGCTCCGCGCGGACCGGGTGCGCGCGGCGTCGGTGCGGCGGGCCGCGGTGTCCGCCGGCCTCGGCGCGGCGCTGACGTCGGTGCTCGGCCTGACGACCGCCGTGGTGTACCTGGTCGCCGGGCAGCTGGTGATCTCCGGGGCGCTCAGCGTCGGCACCATGGTCGCGCTGGTGGCGCTGCTGGCCAGGCTGTACGGGCCGCTGACCGCGCTGCCGGGCGTGCGCGCCCAGCTGGTCGCCGGGCTCGTGGCGTTCGACCGGGTCCGCGAGGTGCTGGCGTTCGCGCCGCGCATCGCCGACCACCCGGGGGCGCGGGCGTTGCCGCGCACGGCCGAACCGCCCTCGGTGACGTTCCGGGACGTCCGGTTCGGCTACCCGCCGCCGCACGACCTGGTGGTGCCGTCGCTCGCGGGCGACACCGACGACGGCGGCGGGCGGGACGCGGTGCTGACGGCCGTGGACTTCACCGCCGAGCCGGGCGCCACGGTGGGCGTCGTGGGCCTCTCCGGCGCCGGGAAGTCCACCCTCGCCCGGCTGCTGACCCGCTCCTGGGACGTCACCGGCGGCCAGGTGCTCGTCAACGGCGTGGACGTCCGGCGACTGCGCCTGGCCGACCTGCGCGCCACCGTCGGCGTCGTGTCCCAGGAGACGTTCCTGTTCAACGACACCATCCGGGCGAACCTCCTGCTGGCCCGCCCCGACGCGCGTGCCGAAGACCTGGAGGCCGCCTGCCGCGACGCCTGGATCTGGCCGTTGATCGAGGAGTTGCCCGCGGGCCTGGACACGGTCCTGGGCGACCGGGGTCTGCGGTTGTCCGGGGGAGAGCGGCAACGGCTGGCCATCGCCCGGCTGCTCCTGAAGCGACCGCAGGTCGTCGTGCTCGACGAGGCCACCTCGCACTGCGACGCGGTGACCGAGCAGGGGATCCAGCGGTCCCTGGAACCGTTCCTGCGCGAGCGGACCTGCCTGGTGATCGCCCACCGGCTCAGCGCGGTCCGGACCGCCGACCTGATCCTGGTCATGCGCGACGGCCGGGTGGTCGAGCGCGGCCGGCACGAAGCGCTCCTGGCGGCAGGCGGCTGGTACGCGCGACTGCACCGGGCCCAGCAGGCGGGCGCTCCGGCGGCGACGACGACCGGCGGGAGGCCGACCACGACGGTGACCGCCCACCCGGTCCCGCCGACGCGCCGGCCCGGCCCGCAGGCCGGGATCCGGGGCACCTGAGCCGCGACGCCGACCGGGGAAGTCGGGCGCGGAGGCCGGACCGCCGCTGGGGCGCGGTCCGGCCGCGGTGCCGACTGCGGGAGTCGGAGGGCGGAGGCCGGATCGCGGATAGAGGCGCGGTCCGGTCGCGGAAGCCGAGTGCGTGGGCGCGCGTTCCGGTCGACACCCGGCACCGGCGTCGCGGCTCGGCCGGCACTCGGCCCGCGACGCGTTCGGCTTGTCCGGTTCGAGACAGGCGCGGTCGAGTTTTTGCGTATGTGAGTCAAGTTCTTGCGTCAAGTTGTCGGACTTCCCTATGGTCGTGTGACCTCCCTTACCTCGACGCGAGGATGTGGGTGACCCGTCATGCGCGCCCCGCTGCCTTTCCCTCCGACTCCACCCGCCTCGAAGCAGCGTGCATTCATCCGATCTTTATCCGCGTTTGCGGGAAGTTCCGGAACGATTGCCCGGTGTTGACGGTCGATCCCTCCGATGTTATTCCTGGATGACCCCCGGAGAGGAAACGATCGATGAGGATCTTTCTTCGCACCCTCGCCACGCTCGCCACCGGCACCCTGCTCGCCGCGGCGGTCGCGCCGGTCGGACCGGCGACCGCCGCCCCGACCGACCACGCGTTCAACGCCGCGACCGGAGCCCTGGACGTGGACCTCGCGAGCTACCTGGCCAAGCACGACGTGGTCTACAACCGACCCAACACCAACAACCTGCACGGCCTGACCGTCGGCAACGGCCGCGTCGGCGCGATGGCGTGGCAGCAGAACGGCCTCACCATGCAGGTGTCCAACGTGGACGCCTCGCAGCAGACCGCGTTCGGCGCGGGCCTGCTCAACCTCGCCACCACACCGGCCATGGACAGCGGGTACACGGACCACCGGCAACGCCTGTCCCTTTACGACGGCACCCTGACCACCCGGTACGACAACGACCGCACGGTCACCGTGATGGGGTCGCCGAACTCGGAGGTGATGGGCGTCCACGTCGAGGACTCGCGTGCCACCGTGCGGTCGGTCGTGCTGGAGCTGAGCCTGTGGGACGTCTCGCAGCTGCCCAACAGCGGCGACGTGCCCAACCTCGACACCTGGAAGACCGTGTCGACCTACGCCGACTCGACCGGCGTCGGCCTGAGTCGCGGTCAGGGCGACCCGCAGGGTTTCGGCTACACGCTCGCCGCGACCGTCGAGGGCGCGAACCACACCGCGCAGGTGGTGGACGGCCGCAAGGTCCGCCTCACCATCACGCCCGCGCGCAGCTACACGGTCTGGTTCACCGCGACGAGCCGGATCAACGCGCCCGACCGCGACTCGGTCCGCCAGGCGCGCGCCGCGTTGGCCGCCGTCAAGAGCGCCGGCTACCAGGCCACCCTGGACGCCTACCGCGCCTGGTGGCACGCCTTCTGGGGCAAATCGTTCGTCCAGTACTCGGGCCTCGGCGGCGACGCCGACTACCTGGAGAACGTCTACTACCTCAGCACGTACATGATCGCGGCCGGCGGGTACGGCAACTACCCGTTCCACTTCATCAACGGCGTGTTCCGGGCGACCGGCGACACCACGAAGTGGAGCAACGCCTACTGGTACTGGAACCAGCGCGACGTCTACAACTCGTTCCTCGCCTCCAACCACGTGGACCTGATCGCCACGTTCAACCGCTCCTACAGCCGCAACCACAACGCCCTGAAGGACCTCACGCGGTCGCGCTACGGCGTGGACGGGATCTGGGTGCCGGAGACCATGGGCTGGGACGGCAACGCCCGCGGCACGGTGAACTCCGACTACACCAAGAACATCTTCTCCACGGGACCCGAAGCCGCGTTCAACATGTACCTGCAGTACCGGTACACCAACGACGAGAACTACCTGCGCGGCACCGCGTACCCGTTCATGCGCGAGACGGCGAAGTTCCTCCAGAGCCGCTTCTCGTACGACGGCGACAAGTACCACATGGCCGGCTCCAACGCGCACGAGACGTACTGGAACGTGCCGAACGCGATCACCGACCTGGCCGCCGTGCGCAGCCTGTTCCCGGTGCTCATCCAGACCTCGCAGCAGCTCGGCCTGGACGCCGACCTGCGCCCGCAGTGGCAGCGGCTGCTGGACAACCTGGTCGCGTACCCGACCGACGGCAGCGCCTACCTGCCGCACACGCCGCCGATCGCGCCGACCCGCAACAACGAGAACGTGGCCGTGGAGCTGGTGTGGCCCTACAACCAGACCGGCATCGGCTACCCGGACCACCAGACCGCGGTGAACACCTGGAACCGGCGGCCGTTCCCGTACGGCAACGTGTGGGCGCCCGACGCGATCCAGGCCGCGCGCCTCGGGCTGGGCGACCAGGCCTACCAGGGCATGAAGCAGATGCTGCGCCAGTACCAGAACTACCCGAACGGCATGACCAACAACACCAACGGCGTGTTCGAGTACCTGGGCGTGCACCTGTCGGTGGTCAACGAGTCGCTGATGCAGTCCTACAACGACAAGATCCGCGTGTTCCCGGCCGTGCCCGGCGACGCGTCGTTCGCGGGCCGGTTCACCCTCCTGGCCAAGAACGGGTTCCTGGTCAGCTCCGAGCGCGAGGCGGGCGAGACGAAGTACGTCGGCCTGCGGTCGCTGCACGGCAAGACCACCAGGGTGGTCAACCCGTGGGGCTCCCAGCAGGTGCGGGTGCGGCGCGCCGCGGACGGCGCCGTCCTGCTGACCACCTCGGCGGGGGAGTTCGACCTCGCCACCGCGGCCGGCACGACGTACGTGGTCGAGCGCACGGCCAAGCCGCTCACCGCCTACTCCGGGACGCGGCTGACCGGGTACGTCAACCAGGACGCGAAGTCGCTGAGCGGCACGGCGTCCACGCTCGGCCTGGGGCGCGCCGCCAACCCGATGGTCAACAACACCGAGCTGACCTACGACGGCAACTGGCACCACACGACCAACCGCGGTTACGGCGACTACAACGACGACACCCACCACAGCACCGTCAACGGATCCGTCGCGCAATACACCTTCACCGGCACCGGGGTGCGCTACTACTCCGAGCGCAACGGCGACATGGGGCCGGTCGACGTGTACCTCGACGGCGCGTTCCAGGCCACCGTCAACCTCAGGGCCGACGGCCCCCGGCAGTCGCAGCAGGTGGTGTGGGAGCGGTCCGGGCTCGCCCGGGGACAGCACACCATCCGCATCGTCAACCGCAGCACGTCGGTCGGGATGGTGGACGCCCTCTACATCGTCCCCTAGCGCGGCCCCGCTGCCCCCTGCCACCAGCCCGTGAGCCACCAGGCGCACGTCCGCCGACAACGTTGTCACCCCCGTTGGGAGAGCCCTGCCATGAGCCCGCGAAGGTCGCGCCCGGCCGTCGTCCTCGCGCTGGCGCTGGTCGCGTCCGCGACGACCGCCACCGCGCAAGCCCAGCCATCCCCGGTCACCGACCCGACGAGCCTCGTCAACCACTTCATCGGCACCGGCAGCGGCGGCGAGCACGTCGGGTCGGTCAACACCTTCCCCGGCGCCGTCGCGCCGTTCGGGATGCTCAGCTGGAGCCCCGAGACCACCTCCCGGCCGGCGGGCGGCGGCTACGACCACCGCGACAACGCCACGATCGGCCTGAGCGTCACGCACCTGTCCGGCGTCGGCTGCCCCGTCCAGGGCGACCTGCCGATCCTGCCGACCGTCGGCGAGGTCACCGGCGAACCCGCCCGCGCCACCCAGCCGTTCAGCCACGCCGACGAGAAGGCGAGCCCCGGCCTGTTCGAGACCAGGCTCGGCGGCGCCATCACCGCACGGGTCGCCGCCACCACCCGCACCGGCGTCGGCCGGTTCGCCTTCCCCGCCGCGGAGAAGGCGAACCTGCTGTTCAAGGCGGGCTCATCCCAGGTCGCCAACAGCGCCGTCCAGGTCCGCGTCACCGGCCCGGACCAGCTCGCCGGCACCATCACCGGCGGCCGGTTCTGCGACCAGCCCAACACCTCCACGGTGCACTTCGCCGCCGTCTTCGACCGCCCGTTCACCGGGACGGGCACGTGGCACGACGACGTGCTCACCCCCGGCGGCACGGCGGTGGACCACCCGCGCGGCGGCGCGTGGGTCACCTTCGACACCCGGCAGCAGCGCCAGGTCGGCGTGAAGGTCGCGATCAGCTACGTCAGCCAGGCGGGCGCGTTGGCGAACCTGCGGGCCGAGGCGCCGGGCTGGGACGTGGACGGCGTGGCCCGGCAGACCCGCGCGGCCTGGCACCGGCTGCTGTCGAAGATCCAGGTCGGCGGCGGCACGCGCGACCGGCAGGCGCAGTTCTACACCGCCCTCTACCACTCCCTGCTGCACCCCAACGTGTTCAGCGACGTGGACGGCCGCTACACCGGCTTCGACCGGCAGGTCCACACCTCGAACCGCGTGCGGTACGCCAACTTCTCCGGCTGGGACACCTACCGCACCCTGGTGCAGCTCCAGGCCGTGCTGGCGCCGGCCGAGACCAGCGCCATGATGCAGTCCCTGGTGGACATGGCCGCCGAGGGCGGCTGGCTGCCGAAGTGGCCGGTCGCGAACGGCTACACGGGCGTGATGAACGGCGACGCCGCCGCGGCGCTCATCTCCTCGGCTCACGCGTTCGGCGCCCGCGACTTCGACACCCGCGCCGCGCTGGCGGCCGTGGTGAAGGGCGCGACCAGGGTCCCGACCCCCGCGGAACTGGGCCAGGGCTGGTACGAGCAGCGGCCGGGCCTGGCCGAGTACCTGCGCGACGGCTACGTGCGCAACACCAGGGCGTTCGACATCTCCCACGTGCCCAACGGCGCGTCGGCCACGCTGGAGTACGCGCTGGCGGACTTCGGCATCTCGCGGTTCGCCGCCGCGCTCGGCGACGAGGCCACGGCCCGGACCTTCCTGACCCGCTCCCAGAACTGGACCACCCTGTTCAACCGCGGCTCGGGCTTCCTGCAACCCCGGGACGCGAACGGCGCGTTCCCGGCGGGCAACCCGGTCACGACCGGCATGGGCGTGTTCGGCCAGTCCGGCTTCCAGGAGGGCAACGCGGCCCAGTACCTGTGGCTGGTGCCGCACAACGCCCGGGGCCTGCTGGACGCGATCGGCGGCGACGAGCGGGCGGTCGCCCGGCTCGACCGGTTCTTCACCCAGGACAACGCGGGGCCGAACAACCCGTTCTACTGGGCGGGCAACGAGGTCAACATGCACGTGCCCTACCTCTACAACTACGCGGGCACGCCGTGGCGCACGCAGGAGGTCGTGCGCCGGACCCTGGAGACCCGGTACGCCAACACCCCCGGCGGCGAGCCCGGCAACGACGACCTGGGCGCGCTCAGTTCCTGGTACGTGTGGTCGGCCATGGGCCTGTACCCGGCGACACCGGGCACGGACGTGCTGACCGTGACCTCGCCCCTGTTCCCCTCCGTGCGCATCGACCTGCCCGGCCACCGCACCACGATCACCTCGACCGGCAGCGGCGCGTACGTGCGCGGCCTGTCGGTGGACGGCGTGGCGACGCAGCGCACCTGGCTGCCGGGGTCGGCGCTGCTGGGCGACGGTCCCGGCGGGCGCACCGGCACCGCGCTGACCTTCGCCCTGACCGGGCAGCCGGACCGCTCGTGGGGCACGTCCCGGGACGCCCGACCGCCGTCCTTCCCGGCCGGCGCGCCCGCGTTCCCGCCCGGTGTCACGCCGGTCGAGCTGACCACCACGCCCGCCCGCCCCACGGTGGCCGTCGGGTCGCCGTCCACGGCCGCGCTGTCGTTCGCGGTCGGCGTGGGCGCGGAACCGGCGACGCCGGTGTCCGTGCGCTCGGTGTCCTGGCGGGCCACCCCGCCGGCCGGGGTCACCGTGACGCCGGCGGAGGGCACGGCGCAGGTGGTGGACGGCGTGGCCACCGCGCAGGTCGCCCTGCAGGCGGCCGAGGGCGTGGTGCAGGGCTTCACGACCATCCCGGTGACGCTGACCGCGGACGTGGCGCTGTCGCCGGTCTCGGTGCCGGTCGCCGTGGTCGGCGCCGGCCCCGCGGCCCGCGTGTGCGGAGTCCTGGGCACGACCAACCAGGCCAGGGGCATCACGCACATCGAGAGCGGCGGCGACGGCGTCACCACCCCCGTCACGGTCGGCGGGCGCGAGGCCCGGCGGATGGTCGAGCGCGTGCCCGGCGGCCTGCACATGTACTTCTCGGTCGACCAGCGGATCGCGTCCGACGGCCGGTTCCCGACCACGTTCACCGTCGACTACCTCGACGAGGGCACCCACTCCTGGAGCCTCCAGTACGACTCCCGCGACGGCGGCGCCTACCGGCACGCGGGCAGCGTCGCCAACACCGGCGCCGGCACGTGGAAGACCGCCACGTTCACCGTGCCCGACGCGGCACTCGCGCACCGCCAGAACGAGCGCGCCGACTTCCGGCTGGCCTCGGCGTCGCCCGTGACGGTCCACCGGGTCACCGCGGTGGTCGACGGCCCCGGCGTGCTCCCGATGGACCTCTGCGGCTGAGAAACCGCCCACGAAAGGAAACCCTGCGATGTCCGAGTCCCCACCGCGGTGGACGAGGGCGTTCGGCGCCTCCCTGCTGACCGCCTCCCTGCTGCTGCCCTTCGACCAGGCCACGGCCGCCGCGGCGATCCCGCCCGGCGACTACCAACAGGTGCAGCTGGCCGCCGGCGCCGCCAAGCTCGGCGAGCCCATGTCCCTCGCCGTCCTGCCGGACCGGTCCGTCGTGCACACCGCCCGCGACGGCACGGTCCGCGTCACCAACGCCGCGGGCAACACCACCACCGTGGCCGGGAAGCTCAACGTCTACACGCACGACGAGGAGGGCCTGCAGGGCGTCGCGGCCGACCCGGGCTTCGCGACGAACCGCTGGCTGTACCTGTACTACTCGCCCCGGCTGAGCACCCCGGACGGCGACGCGCCGACCGAGGGCACCGACGCGACGTTCGCGCCGTGGCGCGGTGAGCTGTACCTGTCGCGGTTCACCCTCAGGACCGACAACACGCTCGACCCGGCCAGCGAGAAGATCGTGCTGCGGGTGCCCAACGACCGGGGCCAGTGCTGCCACGTCGGCGGCGACATCGACTTCGACGCCCAGGGCAACCTCTACCTGACCACCGGCGACGACACCAACCCGTTCGTGTCGGACGGGTACACCCCGACCGACGAGCGCACGAACCGCAACCCGCAGTTCGACGCGCAGCGCTCGTCGGGCAACACCAACGACCTGCGCGGCAAGGTGCTGCGCATCAAGCCGCAGCCCGACGGCACCTACACCATCCCGGCGGGCAACATGTTCGCCCCCGGCACCGCGCGCACCCGGCCCGAGATCTACGCCATGGGCTTCCGCAACCCGTTCCGGATGAGCGTCGACAAGGCCACCGGCGTGGTCTACCTCGGCGACTACGGCCCGGACGCGGGCGTGACGAGCCCGACGCGCGGCCCGAGCGGGCAGGTCGAGTTCAACCGGATCACCCGACCGGGCAACTTCGGCTGGCCGTACTGCACCGGCACGAACACCACGAACGAGACCTACGTGCGCTACACGTTCCCCAGCGGGCCGTCCGGGGCGCGTTACGAGTGCGGCACGGGCGTCACCAACACCTCGCCGCGCAACACCGGCCTGACGACGTTGCCGCCCGCGCAGCCGGCCTGGATCCGGTACGCGGGCGACGCGGGCTCGCCGCCGGAGTTCGGCAGCGGCTCCGAGTCGCCGATGGGCGGCCCGGTCTACCGCTACGACCCGAACCTCGACTCGGCCACGAAGTTCCCGCAGTCGCTGGACGGCCACTACTTCGCGGGCGAGTACGGCCGCCAGTGGATCAAGGCGATCGGCGTCAACGGCGACGGCTCGCCGGGCGTGATCGAGGCGTTCCCGTGGAGCGGCACGCAGGTCATGGACATGCAGTTCGGCCCGGACGGCTCGCTCTACGTGCTGGACTACGGCACCGGCTCGGGCAACCAGGCCATCTACCGGATCGACTACAAGGGCAACCAGCCGCGCAACCCGGTGGCCCGCGCGTCGGCCGACAGGGTCTCCGGCCCCGTGCCGCTGACCGTGCGGTTCTCCTCCGCGGGCAGCTCCGACCCCGAGGGCGGCGCCCTGCGCTACCGGTGGGACTTCGGCGACGGCGCCACGTCCACCGAGGCCAACCCCACGCACACCTACACCAGGGCGGGCAACTACTCGCCGACGCTGACCGTCACCGACCCGCAGAACCTCACCGGCACGGCCAGCGTCCTGGTCACCGCGGGCAACACGGCCCCGTCCGTGACGCTGCAGGCGCCCGGTGACGGCGCGCTGTTCGCGTTCGGCGACACCGTGCCGTTCCAGGTGACCGTGTCCGACCCCGAGGACGGCGCGATCGACTGCTCCCGCGTCAAGGTCACCTACCTGCTCGGCCACGACAGCCACCGGCACCAGATCACCCAGGCCACCGGCTGCTCCGGGCGGATCGCGGTGCCCGTGGACGGCGAGCACGACGCCGCGGCGAACATCTACGGCGTCTTCGACGCGGAGTACACCGACAACGCGGGCCTGACCTCGCACTCGGTGAGCATCCTCCAGCCGCGCCACCGGCAGGCCGAGCACTACGGCGCCCAGCAGGGCATCGAGCCCGCCAACCACGGCGGCGCCGAGGGCGGTCGCACGGTCGGGTTCACCGACAACGGCGACTGGATCTCCTTCCAGCCCTACCGGCTGGGCAACGCCCGCTCGGTGACGGCCCGCGTGTCGTCCGGCGGTCCCGGCGGCACGATCGAGGTGCGCGCCGGGTCGGCGACCGGGGCGCTGCTCGGGACGCTCACCGTGCCCAACACCGGCGGCTGGGACACGTTCACCGACGTCTCGGCGCCCCTGTCCGGCGCACCGGCGGGCACGTCCGCGCTGTTCCTCGTGTTCAAGGGCGTGACGGGGCAGGGCAACCTGCTCGACCTGGACGCGTTCACCTTCACCACCGGCTCCGAACCGCCGCCGGCCGCCGAGGTGCTGGTGTTCAGCAAGACCGCCGGCTTCCGGCACGACGCCATCCCGGCGGGCATCCAGGCGATCCGCGAACTGGGCGCCACGGGCGGGTTCGCGGTCACGGCCACCGAGGACGCCGGCGTGTTCACCACCTCCGGCCTGTCGCGCTACGCGGCGGTGGTGTTCCTCAACACCACCGGTGACGTGCTGAACGCCTCCCAGCAGACGGCGTTCCAGTCCTATGTGGACGGCGGCGGTGGTTATGTCGGCGTGCACGCGGCGGCGGACACCGAGTACGACTGGCCGTACTACGGCCAACTGGTGGGCGCGTACTTCCACTCGCACCCGAACATCCAGCCGGCCACCGTGCGCCCCGAGGACCGGTCCCACCCGGCCACCGCGCACCTGCCGACCGCGTGGAACCGCACGGACGAGTGGTACAACTACCGCACCAACCCGCGGGCCACGTCCCGGGTGCTGGCGAACCTGGACGAGTCGAGCTACAGCGGCGGCGCCATGGCGGGCGACCACCCGATCTCGTGGTGCCGCACGCAGGCCGCGGGCCGGTCGTTCTACACCGGTCTCGGCCACACGATCGAGTCGTACGCCGACACCGCGTTCCGGACCCACCTGCTGGGCGGCATCCGGTACGCGGCGGGCCTGGTCACCGCCGACTGCTCGCCGCAGTCGCAGCCGTCGCAGCGGGTGGAGGGCGAGTCCTACACGTCGTCGTTCGGCGTGCAGGTCGCCTCGCACGGCACGGCCAGCGGCGGTCAGACCGTCGGGTACATCGACGGCGGCGACTGGGCCGGCTACGGGCAGACCAGCCTCGCGGGCAAGCGGCAGTTCGCCGCGCGGGTGTCGTCGGGCAACGCGGGCGGCCGCATCGAGGTGCGCGCCGGTTCGCAGACGGGCCCGGTGCTCGGCTCGGTCGCCGTGCCCGGCACCGGCGGCTTCGACCGGTTCGTGGACGTGTCCACGGCGCTGACCGGCAGCGGGACGGGACCGGTGTTCCTGGTGTTCGTCGGCACGGGCGCGGGCGGCCTGTTCGACGTCGACCACTTCACCCTGTCCTGACCCGTGCCCGGCTTCGCGGGTCGGAACGGCTCGGGGCCGTTC
>NZ_JBHYXZ010000215.1:0-11794 GCF_042752395.1 Actinosynnema sp. NPDC059335
CGCGCGGGGGGCGCGCGACGCGGGGGGGGCTAACTGACCCGGCCGCCACCGCGGGCGCGCCCCGCCGGTCGCCCGGCGGGGCGCTCCGTGGATCGGTGTTCGGACGAGGTCATGCCCTGGCGCGGGAACCGGTCACCATGCGGTAGATGCCGAGCACGATCAGCGAGCCGAGGATGGCGAGCAGCCAGGTGCTCAGGTCGAAGAACGTGTTGATGTCGGTCCCGAAGATGGCCCGGCCGATGAAACCGCCGATGATGGCGCCGACAATGCCGAGCAACATCGTGATGATGATGCCGCCGGGGTCCCGACCAGGCATGATGGCCTTGGCGATGGCACCCGCGATGAGGCCGAGGACGATCCAACCCAAGATGCCCACGGGGGCTCTCCTTCCTGAAGGCCGCGACGGGCGGATCCGTCGGGCGCTTGATCGAGGAATGCCCACGTTCGTGTGAAGCCACGCCCTCGTTACCGTTCCGTTATCGAAGTACCGCTGTGCGGGCTATCGGGGCGGTTCGGGAACAATGGTGGGTGATGAGCACACCACGCACGGTCCTGGTCCTCGGTTCCACCGGGTCGATCGGCACCCAGGCCCTCGACGTGATCTCGGCCAACCGCGACCGGTTCACCGCGGTCGGCCTGGCCGCCGGCGGCGCCGACCCGGCCACCATCGCCGCGCAGGCCCTGGAGCACGGCGTCCAGGCCGTGGCCGTGGCGCGGGCCACCGCGGTCGAGGACGTCACGCTCGCCCTCTACGCCGAGGCCCAGCGGCGCGGCTACCCGTCCGGCGCGTTCAAGCTGCCCCGCATCCTCGCCGGGCCGACCGCCATGACGGACCTGGTCGACTCCACGCCCGCGGACGTGGTGCTCAACGGCATCACCGGGTCCATCGGCCTCGCGCCCACGCTGCACGCCCTGGAGTCCGGCGCGACGCTCGCCCTGGCCAACAAGGAGTCGCTGATCGCGGGCGGCCCGCTGGTGCTCAAGGCGGCGAAGCCCGGCCAGATCGTGCCGGTCGACTCCGAGCACTCCGCGCTCGCCCAGTGCCTGCGCGGCGGGCGGGCCGACGAGGTCGCGAGGCTGGTGCTCACCGCCTCCGGCGGCCCGTTCCGCGGCCGCACCCGCGCCGACCTGGCGGACGTCACCGCGCGTGAGGCCATGGCGCACCCGACGTGGTCGATGGGCCCGGTCATCACCATCAACTCCTCCACCCTGGTCAACAAGGGGCTGGAGCTGATCGAGGCGCACCTGCTGTTCGGCGTGCCCTACGACCGCATCGACGTGGTCGTGCACCCGCAGTCGGTGGTGCACTCGATGGTCGCCTTCACCGACGGCTCCACGCTCGCCCAGGCCAGCCCGCCCGACATGCGGCTGCCGATCGCGCTGGCCCTCGGCTGGCCGGACCGCGTCCCCGGCGCCGCCGCCGCGTGTACCTTCGACGTCGCGACGGCGTGGACGTTCGAGCCGCTGGACGACGAGACGTTCCCGGCGGTGCGGCTGGCCAGGCAGGCGGGTTCCGGCGGCGGCTGCCTCCCGGCGGTCTACAACGCGGCGAACGAGGAAGCGGTCGCGGTGTTCCTCGACGGCGGCACGTCGTTCACCTCCATCGTGGACACTGTCGAACGGGTGCTCGCGGAGGCGGACGGCTGGGCGCACGAGCCGGCCGACGTCGCCGAGGTGCTCGCGGCGGAGCATTGGGCCCGGACGCGGGCGCGGGAACTCGTGGCCACTTCGGTGGGGTCTGGAAGGGACTGACGTGCTCGTTTTCCTGGGCATTCTGCTGTTCGCCCTGCTCATCGGCATCTCGATCGCGTTGCACGAGCTGGGCCACCTGGCCACCGCGAAGATGTTCGGGATGAAGGTGACCCGGTACTTCATCGGGTTCGGGCCGCGCATCTGGTCGTTCCGCCGCGGCGAGACCGAGTACGGCGTCAAGGCCATCCCGGCGGGCGGGTTCTGCGAGATCACCGGCATGACCGCGCTGGAGGAGGTCGCGCCCGAGGACCGGCACCGCGCGTTCAACCGGCAGAAGACCTGGAAGCGGGTGGTGGTCCTCTCCGCGGGCTCCATCACGCACTTCATCGTCGGGTTCGTCATCCTGTACTTCATGGCCTTCACGATGGGCATCCCGAACCTCCGGGACAGCGCCGTGATCGCCGAGGTCGCCCCGTGCGTGCAGAGCAGCACCAGCACCCAGGACGAGTGCGCGCCCGGTGCGCCCGCCCCGGCCAGGGACGCGGGCTTCCAGCCCGGCGACGAGATCGTGTCCGTGGCCGGCACGCCCACCCCGACCTGGGCGAACGTGCTGGAGAAGACCCGCGAGCGGTCCGGCCCGACCGAGTTCGGGGTGCTCCGCGACGGCCGGGAGCTGACCCTCACCGCCGACGTGGCCCGGGTCGAGCGGGAGCTGGAGCGCAAGGACGGCACCCGCTACAAGACCGAGATCGGCGCGATCGGCGTCATCCAGCAGCGCAACTTCGAGTACAACGCGTTCACCGCGCTCGGCGGCGCGACGTCGTTCACCGGCACGATGTTCGAGAACACCTGGCGCGGTCTGATCAACTTCCCGAAGAAGATCCCGGCCGTGATCGAGGCCATCGGCGGCGGCGAGCGCGACATCGACAGCCCGGTCAGCGTGGTCGGCGCGAGCCGGCTCGGCGGCGAGGCGGTCGACCGGGGCCTGTGGCAGCTGTTCTGGCTGATGCTCGCCGGCCTCAACTTCTTCGTCGGTGTGTTCAACCTCCTGCCGCTGCTGCCGCTTGACGGTGGTCACATCGCCGTCAACCTCTACGAGCGGGTGCGAAACTGGATCCGGAAGCTGCGCGGCCTGCCCGACGGCGCTCCGGTCAACTACCTGCGGCTGCTGCCGCTGACCTACTTCGTGATCTTCGTCGGCGGGTCGGTCACGTTGTTGACGATCACCGCGGACATCGTCAACCCCATCAAGCTCTTCCAGTGAGAGGTGCCAGTACATGAGTGACGGCGTCATGCTCGGTCTCCCGGCGATGCCTCCTCCGGTGTTGTCGGAACGGCGCAAGACCCGCCAGCTCATGGTGGGGTCGGTGGGCGTCGGCAGCGAGTTCCCGGTGTCCGTGCAGTCGATGACCACCACCGTGACCGCCGACGTCAACGCGACGTTGCAGCAGATCGCGGAGCTGACCGCGGCCGGCTGCGACATCGTGCGGGTGGCGTGCCCGTCGCAGGACGACGCGGACGCGCTGGCCGCGATCGCGAAGAAGTCGCAGATCCCGGTGATCGCGGACATCCACTTCCAGCCGAAGTACGTGTTCGCGGCGATCGAGGCCGGGTGCGCGGCGGTGCGGGTCAACCCGGGCAACATCAAGAAGTTCGACGACAAGGTGCGCGAGATCGCGGCGGCGGCGCGCGACCACGGCACGCCCATCCGCATCGGCGTCAACGCCGGCTCGCTGGACCCGCGGCTGCTCGCCAAGTACGGCAAGGCCACGCCGGAGGCGCTGGCCGAGTCGGCGCTGTGGGAGGCGTCGCTGTTCGCCGAGCACGACTTCCACGACCTGAAGATCTCGGTCAAGCACAACGACCCGGTCGTGATGATCCGGGCCTACGAGCTGCTGGCCGAGCAGTGCGACTACCCGCTGCACCTGGGCGTGACCGAGGCCGGTCCGGCGTTCCAGGGCACGATCAAGTCCGCGGTCGCGTTCGGCGCGCTGCTGCGGCAGGGCATCGGCGACACGATCCGGGTCTCGCTGTCCGCGCCCCCGGTCGAGGAGGTCAAGGTCGGGCACCAGATCCTCCAGTCGCTCAACCTGCGCCCGCGCAAGCTGGAGATCGTGTCGTGCCCGTCGTGCGGCCGGGCCCAGGTGGACGTCTACACCCTCGCGGACCAGGTCACGGCCGGTCTGGAGGGCATGGAGGTGCCGCTGCGGGTCGCCGTGATGGGCTGCGTGGTGAACGGGCCGGGCGAGGCGCGCGAGGCGGACCTGGGCGTGGCGTCCGGCAACGGCAAGGGTCAGATCTTCGTGAAGGGCAAGGTCGTCAAGACCGTGCCGGAGCACCAGATCGTGGAGACCCTGATCGAGGAGGCCATGCGCATCGCCGAGGAGATGGGCGAGACGGTCGAAGGCGGCGAACCGGTCGTGACGGTCGGCTGAGCGGGTGGCGGACGCGCGGGTAACGCCGTGCATCTGGCAGGCTTGGACGCGTGCTGAGGTTGGCTGGCGCGCGCTTGCTCGACGAGCGGGACCTGCCCGAGGTCCTGGCCGTGCTCGCGGCCGACCCGGTGGCGTCCTGCATGGTCGCCGCACGGGTCGAGGTCGCGGGCCTGGACCCGTGGCGGCTCGGCGGTGAGGTGTGGGCGTACGACCACCGGTCGCTGCGCGGCAGCCGGGTCGACGCGCTGTGCTTCGCCGGGCCCAACCTGATCCCGCTGCGGGGTGACGGGCCCGCGTTGCGCAGCTTCGCCGACCGGGCCCGCCGCCGGGGCCGCATGTGCTCCTCGCTGGTCGGGCCCGCCGAGCAGGTCCTCGGGCTGTGGGAGGAGCTGGCCCCGGACTGGGGCCCGGCCCGCGAGGTGCGCGCCGACCAGCCGTTGATGGCGCTGGGCGGCAGCCCGTCGATCCCGCTGGACCCGCTGGTGCGGCCCGTGCGGCCGGACGAGCTGGACCGGTACCTGCCGGCCGCCATCGCGATGTTCATCGAGGAGGTCGGCGTCGACCCGTGCGCCGAGGACGGCGGCGCGTCCTACCGGGCCCGGGTGGCCGAGCTGATCGCGGGCGGGCGGGCGTTCGCCCGGTTCGAGGGCGGCGACGTGGTGTTCAAGGCCGAGATCGGGGCCATGTCGGCGCGGGTCGGGCAGATCCAGGGCGTGTGGGTGCGGCCGGACCGGCGTGGCCGCGGCATCGGCGCGGCGGGCACCGCGGCGGTGGCCGAACGCCTGGTCAAGGGCCTGGGCCGGACCGCGTCGCTGTACGTCAACTCCTACAACGACGTGGCCAGGGCCGCCTACCGCAAGATCGGGTTTTCCCAGGTCGGCCAGTACGCCACCGTCCTGTTCTGACGGGGGCGCGGGCGGGCGGCCCACGGCCGCGCCGGTGCCACCGGGCATACTCGGCCCCGTGATCGCGCGCACGCCTGCCCCGTCCCGGCTGGTCCTGTCCGTGGTGGTCCTGCTGCTCGTCAGCGGCTGCGGCCTGTTCTCGTCGCGGCCCGGACCGGAGCAGGTGGCGGGCGACTTCCTGGCCAAGCTCGCCGCGGGCGACGTCGACGGCGCGGCCGGGCTGACCGACGACCCGGACGGCGCGAAGGGGCTGCTGGGCAAGGTCCGCGAGGCGCTCAAGCCCTCCGGCCTGGACGCGAAGGTCGAGCAGGTGCGCTCCGACGGCGGCTCGGACACCGCCGAGGCGACCGCCCGGCTGGACTGGCGGTTCGGGCCCGACCAGGCGTGGGGCTACGAGACGAAGTTCGAGCTGCGGCGCGCGGAGGACGACTGGAAGGTGCACTGGGCGCCCAAGGTCGTGCACCCGAAGCTCGCCGTGCAGCAGACGCTGGGCGTGGCCGAGGTGAAGGCCCCGATGGCGCCCGTGCTGGACCGGGAGGGCACGCCGCTGCTCGCGCCGGAGCAGGTCGTGTCGATCCTGCTCGACGCCAAGGGCGCGGGCGACGTGAACGCGGTGGCGGACGCGCTGGCCGCGGCCCTGTCGCCCATCGACGCGGCGATCACGCGGCAGTCGATCCTGGACGGGGCGTCGAAGGTGCCCGCCGGGCAGGTCTACCAGGTGGCCGCGCTGCGCGACGCCGACTACCAGACCGTGAAACCGCAGATCTACGAGCTGCCGGGGGTGCGGTTCACCACGCAGACGAGCCTGCTCGCGCCGTCGCGGACGTTCGGCTCGCAGGTGCTGCCCGCGATCCGCAAGGCGGTGGAGGAGGAGATCGCGGGGAAGGCCGGGCGGCGCGTCTACACGGTGAACGCGGCCGGCGACGAGGTGGAGACCCTGCACGAGCAGGCCCCGGAGCCGGCGCAGGCGGTCTCGACCACGCTGAGCCGGGCGGTGCAGACCGCGGCCGAGGACGCGCTGGAGCCGGTGCCGCAGGCGGCGATGCTGGTGGCGTTGCAGGCATCGACCGGCGAGATCCTGGCGGTGGCGCAGAACGACCCGGCCGACAAGGAGGGCGCGGTCGCGTTGACCGGCCGCTACCCGCCGGGGTCCACGTTCAAGATCGTCACGGCGGCCGCCGCGCTGGCGTCCGGGCAGGCGACGGCGGACAGCCCGCTGCCGTGCCCCGGCAAGGCGGTGATCGACGGGCGTCGGGTCGTGCCGAACGACCACGAGTTCGACAAGGGCACGATCCCGCTGCACTCGGCGTTCGCGTTCTCGTGCAACACCACGTTCGCGCAGCTCGCGGCGGGCATGGTGCCCGACGCGCTGACCGCGGCGGCGGAGGGGTTCGGCCTGGGCGTCGACTTCGAGATCCCGGCGATCACCACCATCACCGGCTCCGTGCCGCCCGCCGCCGACGTGGTCGAGCGGGCGGAGGACGGCTTCGGCCAGGGCAAGGTGCTGGCGAGCCCGTTCGGGATGGCCGTGGTGGCCGCGACGGCGGCGACGGGCCGGGCGCCGGTCCCGACGCTGCTCGAAGGCCGGGAGACGAAGGCCGACCGCACGCCGACCCCGCCCGCGCCCGCGGTGCTGGAGCCGCTGCGGGCGATGATGCGGGAAGTGGTCGAGTCCGGCACCGCGCCCCAGCTCAAGCCGTACGGGGACGTGCGGGGCAAGACCGGCACGGCGCAGTTCGGGGACGGCACGAACTCGCACGGCTGGTTCGTGGGCTACCGCGGCGACGTGGCGTTCGCCACGCTGCTGCTGGGCACGAACAGCTCCGCCCCGGCGGTCGACGCCACCGCCCGCTTCCTGGCCGCGTTGGGCTGAACGGGCGGTCGGCTGTGGCACGATGGCGCGCGTGGACCGGACGAAGGGCTGCGCGAACGGCTCATCGCGGCCGGTGAGCTGATCCCGGCCGCCGGGAGCCGGGACGAGCTGCTGATCGAGCCGCTGCCCGCGACATCCGGTCCGCCGTTGTCCGAAGTGGTGCCGGCGATGCGGGCGGAGGAGCGTTGGTGACCCGGAGCCCCGCCTGACGGACACGCGGCGCAGGTCCCGTCACGCAGAGCCGTAATCTGGAGGCATGTCCGTTCGTGCCGCCCTTGTGCCAGGCCAGTTGTCCCCGCGTCGTCCGGTGCCCGCGGGCATCGAGCGACCCGAGTACGTCGACCGGCCCGAACCCCGGCGCAACACCGACCCGTGGGTGCAGCCGCCCGAGGTGATCGAGGCCATGCGCGTCGCCGGCCGGTTGGCGGCGCAGGCGTTGCAGGAGGCCGGCAAGGTCATCGTGCCCGGCGTCACCACCGACGAGATCGACGCGGTCGCGCACGAGTTCCTGTGCGACAACGGCGCGTACCCGTCCACGCTCGGCTACCGCGGGTTCCCCAAGTCCTGCTGCACCTCGCTGAACGAGGTCATCTGCCACGGCATCCCCGACTCGACCGTGGTCCAGGACGGCGACATCGTCAACGTGGACGTCACCGCCTACATCGGCGGCGTGCACGGCGATACGAACGCCACCTTCCTGGCGGGCGACGTGAGCGAGGAGGCGCGCCTGCTGGTCGAGCGAACCCACGAGGCCACCATGCGCGCCATCAAGGCGGTGAAGCCCGGCCGGCAGCTCAACGTGGTCGGCCGCGTCATCGAGTCCTACGCCAACCGCTTCGGCTACGGCGTGGTGCGCGACTTCACCGGCCACGGCATCGGCCGCACCTTCCACAGCGGCCTGGTGGTGCTGCACTACGACGCGCCGCACGTGCCCACGATCATCGAAGAGGGCATGACGTTCACCATCGAGCCGATGATCACCCTCGGCGGCATCGAGCACGACCTGTGGGACGACGGCTGGACGGTCACCACCCGCGACAAGAGCTGGACCGCCCAGTTCGAGCACACGATCGTGGTCACCGAGGACGGCGCGGAGATCCTCACCGTCTGCTGAGCAGCGGCACCAGCGCGGCGGCCACCTCGTCGGGCGCCGTCACCGCGCCCAGGTGGTGGCTGTCCAGCTCGACCACCGGCCAGCCCAGCTCGCGCGCGGCCCGCGCGGCGGCGTCGTAGGCCGGGCTGAGCCGCAGGTAGGAGCACGCCCCGGTCCACGCCACGGTGGGCCGGGGCTCCTTCAGGAACGCCAACGGCACCTCGGGGGCCTCGGCCACGATCTCCTCCAGCAGCCGCACGTCCGGCACCATCGCCGACAGCGCCTCCGGCGCGAACCAGAGGTCCCAGCGCGGCATCAGCCCGTCCCGCGAGATCGCCTTCAGCCGGGCCATGCGCTCGGCCGGCGCGTCGTCGCGCCAGCTCCGGCCGGGGGTGGGCAGCTCGGCGTCGAGGAACACCAGGCCGCGCACCGGCGTCTCCAGCGCGTCCGCGAACGCGGGCAGCAGCGGACCCGCGCCGCTGTGCCCGACGAGCACCAGCTCGCCCTCGGGCAGCGAGTCCTCCACCGCGTCGGCGAACACCCCGATCAGCCGCTGGTGCACGGGCGCGGCGTTCACCGTGACCCGCAGGTCGAGCAGCACCACGGGGTGCCCGAGCCGGGCCAGCGCGTCCGCGAGCGGGCGCAGGCTCGCCGGTCCGAGGTAGGGGCTGTGCACCAGGACCGCGGTGGCGGGGACGTCGACCATGCCGTGGATGATGTCAGCCGCGACCGACAAAAGCCCGGGTGTCGGTTCGGCCGACGTGAGGGGGTTCTGTGCGCAGCGCGGTGCTGGTGGCCGGCACGACGTCGGACGCCGGGAAGAGCGTGCTGGCCGCCGGCCTCTGCCGGTGGCTCACCCGGCGCGGCGTGCGGACCGCCCCGTTCAAGGCGCAGAACATGTCCAACAACTCGGTGGTGACGCCGGACGGCGGCGAGATCGGCCGGGCGCAGGCCGTGCAGGCGGCCGCGTGCGGGTTGGAGCCGAGCGTGCGGTTCAACCCGGTGCTGCTCAAGCCGGGCGGTGACCGCAGCTCGCAGGTCGTCGTGCTGGGCCGGGCCGTGGGCGAGGTGTCGGCGCTGTCCTACCGCGAGCGCAAGGCCGAGCTGTTCCGGACCGTCCTGGCCACGCTGGACGGCCTGCGGGACGACTTCGAGGTGGTGGTCTGCGAGGGCGCGGGCTCGCCCGCCGAGATCAACCTGCGGGCCCACGACATCGCCAACATGGGGTTGGCGCGGGCGGCGGACCTGCCGGTGCTCGTCGTCGGCGACATCGACCGGGGCGGGGTGTTCGCGCACCTGTTCGGCACGCTCGCGCTGCTCGACCCCGCCGACCAGGCGCTGGTCGGCGGGTTCGTGGTGAACAAGTTCCGCGGCGACCCGGCGTTGCTGGAACCGGGGCTGCGGCAGTTGCGGGCCCTGACCGGGCGTCCCGTGCTCGGCGTGCTGCCGTGGCGGGAAGAGCTGTGGCTGGACGCGGAGGACTCCCTGTCGTACGCGGCGGACGGGGTGATCGGCAGGCCGGAGCCGCCGCACGGCGACCGGTGGCTGCGCGTGGCCGTCGTGCGGCTGCCGCGGATCTCCAACGCCACCGACGTGGAGGCGCTGGCCTGCGAGCCGGGTGTGTCGGTGCGGTTCGTCACCGAGCCGTCCCGGCTGGCCGACGCGGACCTCGTGGTGGTGCCCGGCTCGAAGGCGACGGTGGCGGACCTGCGCTGGTTGCGCGCCACGGGCCTGGCCGACGCGATCGCCGCGCACGGCGGGCCGGTGCTGGGCATCTGCGGCGGGTTCCAGATGCTCGGCCGGACGGTCGAGGACGCGGTGGAATCGCGCGCGGGCGTGGTGCCGGGGCTCGGCCTGCTGGACGTGGACGTGCGGTTCGAGGTGGACAAGACGCTGAACCGGCCGCGCGGGCACGCGTTCGGCGAACCCGTCACGGGCTACGAGATCCACCACGGCGTGGTCACCCGCAACGGCGAGCAGGGCCTGATCACCCTGCCGGACGGCGCGCCGGAGGGCGCGGTGCGCGGCCGGGTCGCCGGCACGCACTGGCACGGGTTGCTGGAGAACGACGGCTTCCGCCGCGCGTTCCTGCGCTGGGCCGCCGGTCACGCGGACCGGGAAGGATTCACCCCCGCGCCGGACGTCGACTTCGCCGGTCGGCGGGCCGCGCAGCTCGACCTGCTCGGCGACCTGGTCGCCGACCACCTCGACACCGACGCGGTGTGGGCGTTGTTGGAGAAGGGGTCGCCCCCGGGGCTGCCCGTCATCCCTCCCGCCGGCGCCCCGCCCGTCGCCTGACGACGTCCCACCGCGGTGCGCGTGACCGGCAAGTCGCGCGTTGGTTCACCGGCGAGCGGGAGCCGGATCGGCGACCGGCCTTCGTGACGGTCCCGCGGGCGGCTGCCCGACCGGCAAGCCGGGCGGACTACCCGCGTGGCCCGTCGAGGGCCGTGCGACGGCATCCGTGCGTGGGAGAATCCGGAGCGGTCCTGGAAGGACGACTGCTCAGCTGACCGCGGTCACGCGGAGGGACATGCGAAAGTAGGCGCACACGTCACACCTCCGCTCACGGGTAGTCACACTGTGAAGGTACCGGCGGCGCGTCCGGGGATACGTCCCCCGTTCAGGTCAACAGGCGTCACCGCCGGGCTACGAGCAGTGCGACCCCGGGCTCCACCGTCTCCTCCACCCACCCGGCCGGCCACTTCCGCCGCGCGCCCCCGGTGCGCGCCCGCGCCCCGACCAGCGACGCGTCCGTGTGCACGCCGAAGTCCGTGCCGCCCTCGAACACCGCGCCCCGGAACACCGACTCGCCGAACGCGACCCGCCGGAAGTCCGCCAGGTCGCGGAACCAGGTGTCGCGGAAGTCCGCCATGCCGGCGAACCGGGTGCCGCGGAACGTCGCCGGCCCGACGAACGTGGTGCCCGCGAACGACGCGGACCTGATCAGCGCGTGCGTCAGGGTGAGCTTGACCAGCGTCGCGTGGGACAGGTCGAGCGCGATGTCGCCCCAGAACGCCTCGGGCCGATCGGGCCGCAGGTGCGCGGCCAGCAGCGAGGTCGCCGTCTGCCGCACCTCCAGCTCCTGGAAGCGATGCGCGTCCCGCGGCCCCACCCGCGTGCGGACCCGCGCCTCCGGCGGCGGCGTGAACGGCATCCGGAGGTAGGCGCAGACCAGGTTCACGATCGTCTGCCGGTGCGCCGGGTTGTCCTGCGCCAGCCGTTCGAGCGCGTACAGCCCGGCCAACCGCACGGGAGCCTTGTCACTGCCCAACTGATCGGCGGCCTTGCCGTACAACTCGGTGACGCGCCGCTCGGTCGCATCGTGGTCCTTCTGCACCAGGTCCAACTCGGCGTACCGCTGCCGGCGCGCCGTGAGCAACAACGCCGCCGCCCCACCGGTGCCGATGACGATGCTGGAAGCCGTGCGGACCACGTCCAACCGCACCCCGTCCCGCGGCTCCCCGGAACCCAACGTGACCAGGAGGAGGACGACGGACCCGACCGCCACGACCACCAACCCGACCGCCCAGAGCACGATCGTCTTGGCCGACAGCACGCGGTGCTCCACGATCACCAGCCCATCGGAACTCCCACGACTCGTCAATCACCGAGCCGGGCGTTCCCCACCCACCCCCAACGGACCCGCCACCACCCACAACAACGGACCCTTCACCACCCACAACAACCCCACCAACCCGCCCACATCGGACCCGCCACACCACCACCGAGGCTCGATTTGACATGGGTTCGGGTGCCTTAGGCTGGACGAAGCCGGCAGGCCTGGCGGGACGCT
>NZ_JBHYXZ010000216.1:0-11435 GCF_042752395.1 Actinosynnema sp. NPDC059335
GAGGCGACCGGCTCAGCGCCGCCCTGCCCGGCGCGCGGATCGCCGTGGCCGCCGGCTGGGCGCCCGTGCGGTCCAACGACACCGACTACGGCTTCCGGCCCGACAGCGACTTCTCGTGGCTGACGGGCTGCTCCGCGGAGGGCGCGGTGCTGGTCATGCACCCCGTCGCCGGCGGCCACGACGCGGAGCTGTACCTGCGGCCGCCCGCCGGTCCGGACGAGCCGGACTTCTTCGCCAACGCCCGCGACGGCGAGCTGTGGATCGGCCCGGTGCCGGGCCTGGCCGAGTGGACGGAGGCGCTGGGCCTGCGCTGCCGGCCGCTGCACGAGCTGCCGTCGGCGCTGCGCGGCAGGCTGCCCGCCGTGCACGCGACCTACGGCGTCGACCCGCTGCTGGACGCGCTGGCGGGCCCCGACCACACCGCCGAGCTGCGGACCGTGCTGGCCGAGCTGCGCCGGGTCAAGGACGACTGGGAGCTGGACCAGCTCCAGGCCGCCGTGGACGCGACCGTGCTCGGGTTCGCCGACGTCGCCGCCGAGCTGGGGGGCCGCCGTCAAGGGCGGCGGCGAGCGGTGGTTGCAGGGCACGTTCGACCGGCGCGCCCGCACGGCCGGCAACGGGCCGGGTTACGCCTCGATCGTGGCCGCCGGGCCGCACGCGCCGGTGCTGCACTGGGTCCGCAACGACGGGCCGGTGCCCGAGGACGCCGTGCTGCTGCTGGACGCGGGCGTCGAGCTGGACACCCTCTACACCGCCGACATCACCCGCACGCTGCCGGTGTCGGGCTCCTACACGCCGGCGCAGCGGCAGGTGCACGAGCTGATCGAGCGGGCGTCGGCGGCGGCGCTGGCGGCCGTGCGGCCCGGCGCGGAGTACCGGGACTTCCACCGGGAGGCGATGCGGGTGCTCGCCGAGGGCCTGCACGACTGGGGCCTGCTGCCGGTGTCGGTCGAGGAGTCGCTGGACCCGGACGGCCAGCACCACCGCCGCTACATCGCCTGCGGCGTGGGCCACTTCGTGGGGCTCGACGTGCACGACTGCGCGAACTCCCGCGCCGAGGCCTACCACGACGGCACGCTGGAGGTCGGCATGGCGCTGGCCGTGGAGCCCGGCCTGTACTTCCACCCCAACGACGAGACCGTGCCGCCGGAGCTGCGGGGCATCGGCGTGCGGCTGGAGGAGAACGTCGTGGTCACGCCCGGGGGCAACCGGGTGCTCTCGTCCGCGTTGCCGGGCGACGCCGCCGGCCTGGAGGCGTGGGTCGCCGCCGCCGGCCGCTGACCGCCGGGCCGGGCGGCCGACCCGCCGCCCGGCCCCGCGCCTCACCGCTTCCGCATGCGCACGGACGTGATGGCGTGGTGCTCGACCTTCAGCACCTTGATCGTCCAGTCGGCCAGGGCCACCTCGTCGCCCGGCACCTCGGGGATCCGGCCGAGCAGCACCAGCACCAGGCCCGCGATGGTGGTGTAGTCGCCCTCCGGCGCGTCGGGCAGCTCGACCCCGAGGTCGGCCAGGTCGTGCACGGGGAACGTGCCGGGCAGCACGAGCGAGCCGTCCGCGCCGTTGCGCACCGCCATCACGTCCCGGTCGGTCTCGTCCAGGATCTCGCCGACGACCTCCTCCAGCAGGTCCTCCAGCGTGACGATGCCGTCGACCGCGCCGTGCTCGTCCACCACCAGCCCGAGCTGCTCGCGTTCGGCCTTGAACCGGCGCAGCGCGTCCGACACCCGCACCGAGTCCGGGAAGACCACCGGCGGCCGGGCCACGTCGACCAGCCGGGCGTCGTCGCGCAGCAGGTCGCGCAGGTGCACCACGCCCACCACGTCGTCCAGGTGCCCGCCGCGCGCGACCGGCGCGCGGGAGTGGCCCGAGGCGGCCAGCTCGGCGCGGGCGGACGGCACGTCGAGGTCGGCGTCCAGCGTCACCACGGCGCGGCGCGGCACCAGCACCTCGCGCAGCCGGCGCTCGCTGATCTCCAGCGCCCCGGTCATGATCATGCGCTGCTCGGCGTTGAGGCCGCGCTGGGCCGACACCAGCTCGCGCAGCTCGTCGGCGGACATCTGCTCGGACTCCGCCTCCGGCTTGCCGCCGAACAGCCGGACCACCACGTTCGTGGACGCGCTCAACGCCCACACCGCCGGTCGTGACGCGGCCGACAGCACGTGCAGCGGCCGGGCCGCGAGCAGCGCCCACCGCAGCGCGTACTGCATGGCCAGCCGCTTCGGGGCCAGCTCCCCGAACACCAGGGTCAGGAACGTCAGCACCACCGTGACCAGGGCGATCGCCACCGGGTTCGCCGCGTCGCCGAGGAACGACAGCAGCGGCACGAGCGGCGCGGCCAACGACACCGCCGCCGTCGCCGAGGCCAGGAACCCGGCCAGCGTGATGCCGATCTGGATCGTGGCCAGGAACCGGTTCGGGTCGCGCGCCAGCCGCACGAGCGTCTTCGCCGAGGCCCGGTCGTCGCGCTCCAACGACCGCAGCTGCCCCTCCCGCAGGCTGATCAACGCCATCTCGCTGCCCGAGAACAACGCGTTCAGCAGCACCAACACCGCGACCAGCGCGATCGTCCACCCGTACCCGTCCACACCCGACTCCATACCCGCCCGGAGCCGTCCCGCAACCGGCGGGTCGGTCATGTGCGGCGACCCGTCCCGCACGGCGACCCGCCGCACCGCCGTGCGCCCGGACGCCGGCGACCGCGTTCGCCGACTGCGAGACGACCGCGGTCACGCCCGGGCACGGTGCGCAGGCGCGCGGCGCTCGTCCGCCCGACGCGGTCAGCCGACGGCGGCGTGACGGCCCGTGGTCAGGGATCGGCCGGTCACGGTCAGTTCCGTGGCGACCCGTTCCACCGCGTCGGTGAACTCGCGGTCGTCGCAGTGCCAGTCCGTCAGCTTGACCAGCAGCCACCGCCGCCAGGCCGCGACCAGGTCGGTGAACACCCCGGTGCCCTCGGGCGTGAAGCGGTACCCGCCCGCCGACTCCGTCACGTAGCCCCTGGTCTGGAGCTGCCGCGCCACCGGTTCGAACACGCCCGCGGGCACGCCGGTGTCACGGGCCAGGCGGTCGAGCGTGGCGTGGCCGCGGTCGACGCTCTGGCGGAACACCCGGACCAGCAGCCACGCCTGGGCGTGGGTGAGCGGGACGCCGGACTCGCGCAGCACGTCCGGCGTGGGGTCGCGGCGCTCCCGGCTGACGATGAGCGCCACCAGCTTCTCCAGCTCGTGCCCGGAGTCGGACGTGTGCGGCGCGGCGAAGTTGTCGCCCACCTCGGTGGCGGCGGCGCGGGCGGTGTCGCGCAGCGGCACCTCGCGGAGGAACAGCGCGACCACGAACGCCACCGCGGCGACCGGGGCGGCGGACAGGAACACCGCGTGCAGGGTGTCCGCGTAGGCGGCGACGATCGGGGCCTTGAGCTGGTCCGGCAGGGCGTGCAGGGCCTGCACGTTCGCCGCCGCGGCCGGGTCGACGCCCGGCGGGATCGCGGCGGCGAGGTTGTCCGGCAGGCGGCTCGCGTACACCGTGCCGAACACCGCCACCCCGAACGAGCTGCCCAGCGTGCGCAGGAAGCTCACGCCGGACGTGGCGACCCCCAGGTCCTCGTAGCTGCTGGTGCTCTGCACGACGACCATCGCCACGGGCATGCACATGCCGACGCCCAGCCCGAGCACGAGCATGTACGCCGACGCCTGCCAGAACGGGGTGTCCGGCCGCAACCGCGAGAGCAGGAGCAGCCCGGTCACCATGAGCAGGCTTCCGACCAGCGGGAACGCGCGGTAGCGGCCGGTCTTGCTGATCACGTTGCCGGTGGTGACCGAGGCGATGAGCAGGCCGACGACGAGCGGCAGCATCTGCAGGCCCGACCGGGTCGCCGACGCGCCGTGCACGTACTGCAGGTACGTCGGCAGGAACGTGACGCCGCCGAGCATGGCGAACCCGACGACGAAGCTCAGCACCGTGCACACGGTGAACACGCGGCTCCGGAACAGCCGCATCGGCAGCATCGGCTCGGCCGCGCGGGTCTCGACCACCACGAACAGGCCCAGGGCGACCAGCGACCCGGCCGCCATCCACAGGATCGTCGGCGACCCCCACGGGTACTCCACGCCGCCCCAGCTCGTGACCAGGGTGAGGCCGGTCGCGGCGAGGCCGATGAGCAGGATGCCCGCGTAGTCGATCCTCGGCCGGCCCGCGTCGCGCACGCCGGGCAGCGCGGCCGCGCCGACGGCGAGGACCACCAGGCCCAGCGGCAGGTTCACGTAGAACGCCCAGCGCCAGCTCAGGTGGTCCACGAACAGGCCGCCGAGCAGCGGGCCGACGACGGTGGCGACGCCGAACACCGCGCCGATGAACCCCTGGTACTTGCCCCGTTCCGACAGCGGCACGACGTCGGCGATCACCGCCGCCGAGGTCACCATGAGCCCGCCCGCGCCGAGGCCCTGCACCGCGCGGGCGAGGATCAGCCAGGTCATCGAGTCGGCCCAGCCGCACAGGAACGAGCCCACCAGGAACAGCGCGACGCTCGCCAGGAACGCGCGCTTGCGCCCGAACAGGTCGCCGAACTTGCCGATCAGGGCGGTCATGACGGTCTCGGCGAGCAGGTACGAGGTGACCACCCAGGACAGGTGCCCCGCGCCGCCGAGGTCGCTCACGATGGTGGGCAGCGCGGTCGCCACGATCGTCTGGTCCAGCGCGGCGAGCAGCATCCCGAGCATGATCACCGAGACGACGGCGCGCTGTGCCCCGCGCCCGACCTCGACCCGTTCGACCACGTGGACCTCCCGTGCCCCGACCATAGGTCCGGCACCGCCGCCCCGCCCGCCGCGGCCCACGGCCGGGTGATCACCGCGCGCCGGGACGTCCGCGCCACGGGACGTGCCCGAATCGGGGCACGGGCACCTCACGGCGAGCGCCAACGGCCGCGCGACCGGGCCGGGGGCGTGACCGTGGGGTGATCCCCAGGCGGACATGATTAGGTTAGGCTAACCTGCATGCCCCGGTACTCGACGTTGGACCAGCTGCAGCTCAAGGTGCTCACCAAGGCGGCCGCCCTGGTGACGGCCCCCGCCAACCAGCGGGAGGTGTTCGACCAGTTCGTGATGGAGGTCGTGGCGGTCGCGGACCTCACGCCGCACCTGCGGCGGGTGACGTTCCGGGCGGACGGGTTCGCCGACTTCCGGCCCACCGGCCCGGACGAGTGCTTCGGGCTCGTCATGCCACCGCCCGGCCGGCCGTTGACGATGCCGGACGAGGACCGGGTCAACGTCCGCACGGCGATCCGCGCCCTGCCCGAAGCCGACCGCCCCGACCTGCGGTGGTACACCGTGCGCGCGCACCGGCCCGAGGCGCGCGAGATCGACGTGGACTTCGTGCTGCACGGGGACGCCGGGCCGGGCACCCGGTGGGCGACGAGGGCCGAGGTCGGCCAGTCCGTGGGCTTCCGGGCGGGCAACTCGGGGTACCGCCCGCCGTCCGGCGGCGCGGTGCTGCTGGTCGCCGACGAGACCGCGCTGCCCGCGCTGGCCGCGATCGTGGAGGCGGGGGCGCCGGCGGACGCGCGGATCTTCGCCGAGGTGCCCTCGGAGGAGTACCGGGTGGCGTTCGACGCGCCGGTCACCTGGCTGTGCCGGGGCGACGACGCGCCGGGCTCGCACGTGCTGCCGGCCGTGGCCGCGCTGCCCGGGCCCGCCCCGGACTACGCCTGGGTCTGCGGCGAGTCGGCGTTGGCCACGGGCGTCCGCCGCCACCTGGTGAAGGAACGGGGCGTGGACCGCCGGTCGGTGATGTTCAGCGGCTACTGGAAGCTCGGCTCGGCGCGGGTGTAGCGGACGATCGCGGCCGAGCCCACGGCTCGACGGGGGTGGCGGCCGGCCGTCAGTCGAGGTTCTTCTCCAGGGCCGCCAGGTAGTTCTTCATCAGGTGGTCCCGGATGCCGTCGGAGGCGGGCGAGAACGGGTCGGCGGTCAGGCCCTTGGCGCGGTCGGCGAGCCCGGCGACCACCGGCATCCGGTCCCGCAGGCGGCCGGCGGAGTCGAGGTAGTGCAGCGTGCGGATGTGGTGGAAGGCCGGTTCGGGCGGCAGGAGCGCGACCACGTCGTTGTTGTTGACGAACCGGTGGGTGCGGTCGGCGAACGCCTCGTCGTGGGCCTTGGCCAGGCCGGGGTCGCACACCCGGGGCTGGCCGAAGGTGTAGACGCCGTCGGCGAGCAGCCGGGGGTCCTCGAAGTGCAGCCGCATCGCGGCCAGCGACGCCAGCGCACCGCCCAGGCTGTGGCCGGTGAACCAGATCGTCTGGTCGCGGTCGCGGAACTCCACGATCGCGTCCCGCACGCCGGGGTAGACGGAGTCGAGCGCCTCGGCGAAGCCGTAGTGCACGAAGCCCCGGCCGGCCGGGCCGGGCCACGGCGGGGTGGTGCCGTCGGAGAGCCAGTCCTGGATCTTCTTCGGCTCGGTGCCGCGGAACGCGGTGACGATCATGCGGTCGCTGCCCAGGGTGAACGCCTGGGTGTCCTCCAGCGGGAACGGCGGCCGGAACGCCGTCTCGTGGTGCCGCACCCGGTCGAAGCCCCACTCGCGGGCGGTCCGCTCGACCTCCTCGGGCGACTGGTAGGCCAGCTTCGCCGCCTCGGCCATCCGGAGCGCCTGCCGCACGCTGTAGCCGGTGGCGGTGTGGTCGAAGGTCTGGACGGGCATGACCGGGCTCCTCGTCGTCGGGTGCTTCGACCCCAGCGTGGCCCGGTGGTGGGCGCGCGGCGCGGGCCGGCGGCGAAGTGCACCGGTTCCGGTGACGCGCCGGTGGCCGTCAGGCGGTCCGCACCGGGTCGTCGGGCGACCGGCGCGCCCGGCGGAGCAGCAGGCCGCCCCACACGCCCCCGATCGCGGTCAGCGCCAGCCACGCCGCCGCGGCCGCGATCGACCTCGCCGACCACGGGTCGGCCGCGCCGTCGCCGAGGACGACGGCCAGGGCGGTGGTCGGCGCCAGGCCCAGCGCCGTGCCGGCGGCGAACGAGGCGGGGGCGACGGACGTGACGCCCGCGCCGTAGTTGGACACCGCGAACGGGACCACCGGCAGCAGGCGCAGCACCACGGTGGCGGCCAGGCCGTGGCGCGCGAACACGGCGTCGAGGGTCGCGAGCCGGCCGGAGCCGAGCCACCGCGCGACGGACCGGCGGCCGAGGAGGCGGGCGGCCCCGAAGGCGATCAGCGCGCCCGCCGTGCAGCCGACGACCGCGACCACCAGGCCCGGCAGGACCCCGAACAGCAGGCCCGACGCCGTCGCCAGCACGGGCTTCGGGAAGAACGCGGCCGTGCCCACCGCGCACAGCAGCACGAACGCGACCGGTCCCCACGGACCCCGGTCGTCCGCCCAGTCGCGGAGGCGGTCCGGTCCGGGCAGGTCGGCGAACGCGGCCGCGACGGCCAGCGCCGCCACCGCCACCGCCAGGCCGATCACCCGGACGTGCCGCCGCTGCCCCGATCCCATACCGCAGTTCCTACCCGATGCGCCCGCGGTCGCCGGTCGCCTGGGGGAGGTCGTCGCGCCGGGGACGCCGTCCGGGCAGGTCGCGCGCGCTCCCCGACCGGGTCCGCAACCGCGTCCGCCCCGGCATATCGCCAGGTGGCAGCCCTCCGCGGCGGTAGCATCCCACTGCATGGACGAGCGTCGTGCCGGGCCGGCCCGGTTGTCGATCCGCCGCCGCGCGTGGCCGGACGTGCCGCCCGGGGACCGCGACCGGATCGACGCGATCCGGGAGGAGGCGTTCCCCCCGGCCGAGCGGGGCGCGCACGACACGGTCGCCCGCCGCGACGGCCCGTGGCTGTGGACGGCGCACTCGGCCGACGACCGCCTGATCGGGTTCGCCACGGCGTTGTCCCTGCCCACGGCTCGGGCCGCCTACCTGGAGTACCTGGCCGTGCTGTCCTCGGCGCGGGGTTCGGGCGCGGGGGCGGCGCTGCTCGCCGCGGTCGCCGACGACCTGCGGGCCGAACCGGCGGTGCGCGGCATCGCGCTGGAGGTCGAGGACCCGGCCCGCGCGCCGGGCCACGACCCGCTGCCGGCCCGGCGGCTGGCCTTCTACGAGCGGTGGGGCGCACGGCCGGTGACGTCGCTGCGCGACTACTCGATGCCCGACCTCGCCCACCCCGGCGGGCTGGTGCCGATGCTCCTGCTGTGGCGGGGCGTCCGCGACGACACCGCGCCGGGTCCGGACGACGTGGCGCGCGTGCTCACCGACCTGTACCGGGGCTATTACGCGGACGTGGCGGCGGAGGGCCACCTGGAGGAGATGCTGAAGCGCATCCGGCCCGCCGACGCGAGCTTATCGGGCGCGGCCTTCGCCGCGGGCAACCACGCCGGCGCCGGGACGATCGGGACGGTGGTCCAGGCCGGGGTCGTCAACGGTCCGATCACCGTCCACCAGGCGCCCGCCCGGGCCACGACGCCCAACAACCTGCCGTTCGGCGTGCAGCGCATGATCGGCAGGCAGGCGCAGCTCGACCGGCTCGACGCGCTGGCCGGGGCCGCGTCGGGCAGCCGGCTGTGCGTCCTGGACGGCCAGCCGGGCATCGGCAAGACCACGCTGGCGGTGTGGTGGGGGGACACCGCGCGGGACCTGTTCCCGGACGGCCAGGTGTACGTCGACCTGCGGGGGTTCGACCCCACGCGGGAGGCGGTCACGCCGGAGGCGGCGGCCCGGATGATCCTCGGCGCGCTGCACGTGCCGCCGTCGTCCATCCCGTCCGACCCCGACGACCGGTTGGCGTTGCTGCGCAGCACGCTGGACGACCGGCGACTCCTGTTGATCATCGACAACGTGCGCGAGAGCGAGCAGGTCCGGCCGCTGCTGCCCCGCTCGCGCGGTTGCTTCACCGTCGTGACCGCGCGCCACCGCCTGTACGGCCTGGTCGTGCACCACGACGCCGAGCGCGTCCCCCTGCCGCCCCTCAGCGACGAGGAGTCCGTCCACCTGCTCGAACAGCGCCTGGGGCACCACCGCGTCCAGGCCGAGCGCGCGGCCGTGGACCGGGTCGTGGCCGCGTGCGGCGGGCACCCGCTGGCGTTGAGCGTCGTGGCCGCCCGGGCCGTCGACGACCCCGCGAACTCGCTCGCCACCATCGTCCGGGCGCTGGAGAGCAAGAGCGAGGCGCTGGACGTCCTGCGGCTGGCGGACGCGGGCGACCTGCGCGCGGTGTTCTCCCTGTCCTACGACAACCTGTCCCCCGCCATGGCGGAGGGGTTCCGGATCCTGGCCCTGTTTCCCGGCTCGGCGATCGACGTGGCGTCCGCCGCCGCGATGACCGGGCACGACCAGTTCCAGGCCAGGGAGACGCTCACCGAGTTGGTGCGCTGCCACCTGCTGGGCCGCACCACGGCCACCCACTACTCCTTCCACACCCTGGCCCACGCCTACGGCCTGGAGATGACCCGGCGGCACGACGCGCCGGGCCGCCGCGCGGACGTCCTGGTCGCGCTGCTCAACCACCTGCTGCACGCGGCCCACCGCGCCGACCGCCTGATCAACGACCACCGCCGGCAGGTGGCGCTCGCGCCGTGCCTGCGGCCCGAGCTGCTGCCGGTGCTCGCCGGCCGGTCCGACGCGATGGCCTGGTTCACCGCCGAGTACGACAACCTGCTCGCCGCCATCGCGCTCGCCACGGCCGAGCAGCTCCACCCCTACACGTGGCAGCTGGCGTGGACGATCCCCAACTACGCCTACCTGACCGCGCGCCTGCGGGACTGGATCGCCACCTGCGCCGACGCGGTCGCGGCGGCCGCGCGGCTCGGCGAGCGGTCGGTGGAGGTCCGGCTGAGGCAGTCGCTCGCGCGGGCGCTCGGCGAGAGCGGCGACCACGCGGCCTCGATCGCGGAGTACACGACCGCGCTCGAAGCGCTCGAGGAGCTGGGCGACGTGCCGGGTCGGGCGAACGCGCTCAACGGCCTCGCCGACGTGCGGCTGCGGGCGGGCGCGTTCGCGGACGCGTTCGACTCGGCGTCGGAGGCGCTCAAGCTCTACGCCGGGCTGGGCGACGACGCGGCCACGGCCGGCACCTTCCGCCTCCTCGGCCGCACCTGCCAGGCCCTGGGCGACCCGGTCGAGGCCAGGCGTCACCACGGGCTCGCCCAGCAGCTCTACGCCAGGTCCGACAACGCCTACGGGCTCGCGCACGTCGCCGACTCGATGGCCGACCTGGAGTCGACCACCGGCCGCGACGACCTGGCCGAGGCGCACCTGCGCCGGGCGGTGGCGCTGCACTACCGGGCCGAGAACCTGAACTACGCCGCGCGGTCGTGCCGCCGGCTGCGCGACCTGCTGCTCGCCTCCGACCCGGGCCACCCGTCGACCGACCTGCTGTCGCGCGCGATCGCGGTGCTGGAGGACAACCGGAAGTCGGAGGCCGCGCCGCTCATCGCGCGGATCGCGACGCCGTGACGGTTCGGCCGGCACCGGGTCCGGGCCACGACGTCGGCGAGCCGCCCGCCCCGCCGTCACGGCGACTGGTCCTCGGGCCACGGCCAGTCGAGCAGCTTCGCGCCCAGCACGGCGACCTGGAGCGACAACGCCTGCACCGGGTCGTCCACGTGGTGACCGGTGAGTTCCGCGACGCGTTGCAGGCGGTAGGTCACCGTGCGCACGCCCAGGTGCAGCTCGCGGGCGCAGGCCGCCGCGACCCGGCCGTGGGCGAAGTAGGCCGACAGCGTGTCCAGCAGGGGTCCCGGACCGCCCCGCACGTCGCGCAGGGGCTCCAGGACGACCGACACCAGGTCGGCCAGCGCGGCGCTGTCGCGCAGCAGCACCTGGTAGACCAGCAGGTCCACGGCCTTGTGCAGGCGTCCGGGCAGGTCCAGCCGCTCGGCGAGGTCCAGGGCGTACCTGGCCTGCTCGAACGACCGCACCACGCCGCCGGGCCCGGAGTGGGCGCGGCCGAGCCCGACCCGCCACGCCGTGTCGCCGAGCGCGGCGGCGACCTGCCGCGTGAACTCGTCCGGCACGTCGGTCATCACGTCGGGCGCGACGCAGACCAGCAGGCCGTCCTTGGTGGTGACCAGGACGTCGCGGGAGTCCCGGCGCAGGCCCGGCGACGCCTCCACGGCACGGGCCACCTCGCCGCCGTCCACGATCGGCCGCGCGGAGCGGACGGCCGCGACGACGTTGCCGCCGGCCAGCCGGAACCCGAACCGCTCCGCGCGTTCGGCCAGCTGACCCAGGTTGCGCCCGTCGAGCAGGTCGTCGACGAACTCGCGGCGGAACGACTCCTCCTGGCGCACCGCCCAGCGCTGCGCCTCCTCGTAGCCCTCGGCGACGGCGACCACGGCGGCGTCGGCGGCCTTCAGCACCGCCTCCCCCCCCGTGGGGCCCGCCGCCCCCCCCCCCCCCGCCCCCGCCCCCCCCCCCCCCGCCCCCCCCCCACCCCGGGGGGGGAGCGGCCAGGAG
>NZ_JBHYXZ010000217.1:0-11397 GCF_042752395.1 Actinosynnema sp. NPDC059335
CGTCAAGGGGGCGGTTCCAGCGTCAGGTGCGGTAGGGCTGGAAGTGCCCCCTTGACACGCGCGGTAGGGCTGCGCCAGGTCGGCGGGATGACACGGAACCCTTCTGTTGGGGAAGGGCGGCGTGGTGGTGGTGCACTTGGGGGTGTGTGTTGTCAGCCGGCGCGGTAGCGGGCAAGGACGTCTTCGCGGAGCAGTGCGCCGAAGCCGGCGGCGTCCAGGCGCAGGCCCAGTTGGGCGTCGGTGATGCCCAGGGCGGAGGCGGCGGTGGGGAGGTGCCAGTCGTGGGCCGCCAGGGTGGTCAGCAGGTGGCCGCGGCGGACCTGGGACTCCGACAGGCGGAACGTCTTCAGGTAGGCCAGGCGGCCGTCGCGGGCGGTGATCAGTTCGCCGATGTGGTTCTCCTGTTTGAGGCCGAACGCCGGCAGGAAGCGGGACAGAGTGTAGTCGCCCAGCCGGTACGTGTGGCGCACGGTGTGGGGTTCGGCCAGGAGGCCGTCCGCCATGGTCCGGTCGTGGAAGCGGGACCACTCGGCTTGTTCGCGGGCGGCTGCCGCGCGGAGGTCGGCCAGTGACGTGATGTCGTCGGGCAGTCGCACGTCGAAAGGTGGCACGGGCGTGGCCAGGGTGGCGTGGCGGTGGACGAGTTCGCCGTACATGTCCTGCAACAGGGTGGTGTGCAGGGCGCGGTAGTCGTCCGGGTGCGGGACGACGAAGGCGGCGGCCGGCGTGTCGGCCACGTACACCAGCACGCCGCACTGGTCCGGGTGGATCTCGAAGTGCTTGAGCGCGTCCGCGAGGCCCTGGACGTCGGCCCCCGTGTACGCCTCCTCGACGCGCGGTGAGAGGCCGCGGCGGACGGCGCGCTGCGACCACTCCTCCCACACCACCGTCGGGCCGCCGAAGTGCAGCGACAGGTAGCCCTCGACGGCGAGGTGCAGGGGCAGGAACCGCAGGCGGTCGCGTCCGACCCGCTTGGCCATCCGGCGGTGGAAGCGCAGGCCCATGCCGTGCGCGGGCGGTTGCGAGCCCTTCGTCAACTGGGTGCCGTAGGCGGCGACCGGGCGGTCGTCGCCCCACGTGGCGACGAAACCGTGCGGGATGTAGGACACGTAGTGCCTGCGGCGGTCCAGTTGGACGACGCCGATCTCGTCCCCGTGGACGCGGGCGTGCAGGCGCAGGCCGGTGATGGGCTCGTCCCGGGTCAACGGCACGAGTCGCACGCCGCCCCACACCTGGGCCGGGCGCGTGGTCAGGCCGGTCGGCATCATCCCTCCTCCAGGAAGCGGGCCACCCGGTCGTCGAAGTGCGCCCGCAGGTCCGCGACCCCGGCCCTGCCCTCGGTGAACCGGGCGAACTCGACCAGGGCGGGCACGTCCTCCGCGTCGCGCACGCCCACGGTCGGCACGGCGCGCGCGAGCCGCTTCACGTCGAAGTCGACCGCGTCGTACACCGGGTTGAGGTGGACCGCGACCACCCGGCGCTCCGGGTCGAGCCGCGTCCGCCACACCCGCAGCACCTCGGCCGCCAGCCCGTACGGCGCGTTGTCCCAGCCGTCGGACACGATCAGCAGCCGGTCCGGCGCGTGCTCCAGCGCGTCGAGCACCCGCTCGCCCAGCGGCGTCATCCCGTACGGGTGGGCCAGCAGGGCGTCGGTGCGGCCGGAGGTCCACAACGGGACGTACTCGGACGCCAGCTCGGCCAGCAGGTGGTGGCACGCCAGGGCGACCGCCAGCGGGCGGCGGCGCTTCTGCGCGGACCCCGACGCCGAGAAGCTGTCGTCCAGCACGGCCGCGACCCGGCCCCAGGCGCCCGCGGCCCGCCCGGCGGCGCGCACGGCGGCCGCGCGCAGGGCGTCGGTCAGCTCGTCGCGCCGTTCGACGCGTTCGGTCATCGGCAGGGAGAGCACGTAGGAGGCGAGGCGGGTCAGCGGCATCGAGCCGAGGTCGATCGCCACGTCCGCGCCGCCTCGACGCGCGGCGCCCTGCACCCGCAGCCGTTCCAGCTTGGTCAGGCGGGGCTCGATGCGCTTGAGGAACGTCGCCCGGTCGATGCCGTGCTTGGCGGCGAACCCCTCGGCCACCGTGTACGGCAGCCCGTACACCGACGCCTGCTCGTAGTGCGCCCGCCGCCACGTCTCCAGCAGCGGGGTGTCGTAGCGGCGCCGGTGGCCCGTCGTGAACAGGAACGGGGCCAGCTCGCCCGCCGGCGCGACGTGCGCGTGCCGCAGCGCCCGCTTCAACCCGGTGCGGTACTTCACCGCGTCGAACGCCGGGTCGGGGCGGGCCGCGACCCAGTCGCGGATGATCGCGCGGGTGCGCCGGTTGTTCACCCGTGCCCGCCGCAGCACCCCGAACAGGTCGTACACGCGCTGCGGCGGCAGCAGCCGCAAGCGGCGCGCGATGAGCGCGCCCTCGACCCGCCGCTGCTCCTCGGTGGCGTCGCCGGTGGTCTCCAGCAGCTTGCGGACGATCAGCGCCGCGTTGTGGTCGTTGATGTCCAGCGCGAGCGCCGCCGCGTACAGGTCGCGGTAGTTGCCGATCACGTAGTCGTGCAGGAAGTCCAGCGACAGCCGCTGGTCCGCGGCCCCGCCGTGGAACTCGCCCTGCGCCGTGGACGTCGTCGCCGCGTTGATGAACATCATCATGTCGTCGGCGGTGAGGGCGTCCACGCGTCCACGCTCCGGGGGTGTCGGGGTGCCGACCGGGGAGTGGGGGCACGATCAGCGAATCGTCGCTTCCAAGGCGGGTTCCGGAAGTCGCGCCGGAGTCCCGCGGCCGGCCGGCGAACTGTAGCAACGACCCGCTGCGCGGCGCCCGCCATTTCGACCGACGCGGGCTCAGCGGGCGCCCGCGCGGAACCCGTCGATCAGCAACTCGATCAGCCGCGCGCTGTGGTCCTGCCCCGGCGGCGAGTTCTCGCGCGCCCACGCGGCGGCCGTGATGGCGGTGAACAGCTCCTCGGCGGTCAGGTCCGGGCGCACCCGGCCGGCTTCCCGGGCACGGGCCAGCAACGCGCCGCCGGCGGCGTGCATCTCGACGCACGAGCGGTGCAGGGGCGTGCCCTCGTCGTAGGTGCTCGCCGCGAGGAACCCGACCAGGCCCCGGAACGTGCTGCAGTGCGCGACGGCCCGGTGGATCCACGCGGTGAGCGCGCCGACCGGGTCGTCCGCGGCCGCCTCGGCGAGGCGTTCGGCGTCGGCGCGCAGGTCGTCCAGGCTGTCGCGCACCGACGCCTCGATCAGCGTCTCGCGGGTGGGGAAGTGGCCGTACAGGGTGCCGATGGCGACGCCGGCGGCACGGGCGACGTCCTCCAGCGCGGCGTCGGTGCCCCGGGCGTCGAACGCCTCCCGCGCGGCTTCGAGGATGCGGTCGTAGTTGCGCCGCCCGTCCGCGCGCTTGGGCCGTCGGGCCAGGTAGGCCGTCACTGATCCCTCCAACCGGCTGGTGACGCCCAGGCTACCGGGCGGCGCGGCGCGGGCCGAACCAGAACACCAGCGACACCAGGACCGCGAGCACGGCGATCCCCGCGCTCCAGGCGAACACCGAGGAGACCGCGTCCGCGCCCCCGTCGCCGGCCGAGAACGGCAGCAGCAGCACGGCGAGGCCGATCGCGCCGCCGACGGTCAGGGCGGTCTGGAGGATGCCCGCCGTGATCCCGGTGTCGGCCGGGTCCGAGGAGGACAGCACGATCACGTTGACCGGGACGATCGCCAGGCCCACGCCGACGCCCAGCACCACGATCGCGGGCAGCACACCGGCGGTGTACGTGCTGTCGCCGTCGAGCCGGGACAGCCACCCGAAGCCCGCGGCGACCAGCACGAGCCCGGCGACCGCCCGGACCTGTGGGCGCACCTTCGCCACGCGCCCGGCGAGGACCTGGGTCGCGACCAGCAGCGCCAGCCCGAACGGCAGGATCGCCAGACCGGTGCGCAGCGGGTCGAAGCCGAGCGGGCCCGCGAGGTACAGGCCGGTGTGGAACAGGAAACCGGTCAGCACCGAGGCCAGCAGGAGCAGGGTGGCGAACCCGCCGACGCGTTCCCGGCCGGCGAAGACGCGGCGCGGCAGGAGCGGCTCGGCGGCCCGCCCGTCGACCACGACCAGCACGGCGACCAGCGCCGCCGACACCGCCAGCGGCACGAGAGCCCCGGGCGCGAGCCACCCGTCCTCGGCGGCGCGGACGAGCCCGAGCACGCCCGCGGCGAGCGCGAGGGTGACCAGCACCGCGCTCGGCGCTCCCAGCGAACGCGCCCGAATGCCCTCGTCACGGGTCCCGACGGCGCGCAGCGCGACCGCGATGACGAGCACGCCGACCGGCACGTTGACCAGCAGGCTCCACCGCCACTCGCCGACCGCCGTGAGGAGCCCGCCGAGGATCATGCCGGAGGCCGCGCCGAGCCCCGTCACGGTCGAGTACAGCCCGAACGCCCTGGCCTGCCGCTCGCCCCGGAACAGCGCGGCCAGCAGGGCGAGGCCGGCGGGACCGGCGATCGCCGCGCCCGCTCCCTGGAGCACGCGTCCCGCGATCAGGACCTCGAACGCCGGCGCCAGGCCCGCGACGAGCGACGCGACCGTGACCAGGCCGATCCCGGCGAGGAACACCCGGCGGTGGCCGAGCACGTCCCCGAGCCGCCCGGCGGGCAGCAGGAGGCCGCCGAAGGCGACGAAGAAGGCGTTGAGCACCCACGACGCCGCGGCCACGTCCACGCCGAGGTCGGCGCGCAGGGACGGGAGGGCGACGGTGACGATCGTGCCGTCCAGTTGCAGCAGGAACTCGGCGCCGACGATGGCCGCCAACGCGAGACCCAACGGGCGGGACCGGGCCTGGGTGGTCATGGGACTGCTCCTCAAGTCGAGATGGCCTCGGGATAACGGCGGGAGTTAACCCGAGGCAGCCTCGACCTGGCAAGCGCGTCCACTCCGTGAGCGCGCGGGCACCGACGCGGCTCAGAGCCGGGACACGCCGCCGGCGCGGTGCAGCACGACCGAGCCCTCGCGCATCACGAAACCGACCTGTCCGGTGACCTCGATGTCCTCGAAAGGGTCGCCCGGCACGGCCACCAGGTCCGCGGTCGCGCCCGGCGCCACCCGGCCGAGGTCGGGGCGGTCGAGCAGGTCCGCGGCGACGCTGGTCGCGGCGCGCAGGGCGCGGACCGGCTCGACGCCGAGCCGCGCCATGGTGGGGAACTCCCGCCAGTTGTCCTCGTGGGGGAACAGGCCCGCGTCGGTGCCGAAGGCCGGCACCACGTCGGAACCGGCCACCAGGGCGGCGGTCGCGCGCAGCCCGTCCGCGTGCCCGCGCAGCTTCTCCCGGACCTCCGGCGGCCTGCCGGCCCGGAACTCCCCGTCGTCCACCCGGTCGAGGAGGTGTTCGACGCAGTACCACGTCGGCACCAGGGGCACCCGCCGCCGCACCAGCAGGTCGAGGGTGTCCCGGCCGATCAGGCTCCCGTGCTCGACCGAGCGCACGCCCGCCCGCACGGCCCGCACCACGGCCTCGTCGTTGAAGGCGTGCCCGGCGCAGGGCAGGCCGAGGTCCGAGGCGGCGGCGACCAGCGCGTCCACCTCGGCTTGGGAGTAGCCGACGTCGGTGGGGCTGTCGACGGCGGAGCTGAACCCGCCGCTGCCCGCGAACTTGATCCAGTCGGCCTTCGCCCCGGCCTGTTCGCGGACCCGGCGCACCACCTCGGACGCGCCGTCGGCCACCACGCCGACCTCCACGCCGAACCGGGCGGTCAACTCCGGTTCCTTGTCGCCGTGCGAGCCGCGCGCGGACAGGATGTTCGGCGCGACGACCATCCGCGGGCCGGGGACGACGCCGTCGGCGACCGCGTCGCGCAGGGCGGTGGTGATCGGCTGGTCCGAGCCGCCGAGGTCGCGCACGGTGGTGAACCCGTTGGCCGGCAGGGTGCGCAGCGGCGGGATCGCGCGCACGGTCTGCTCCGCGACCGGCGCGGTGTCCAGGCTTTCGTCCACCACGTGCACGTGGCAGTCGATGAATCCGGGCAGCAGCGTGTGCCCGGCCAGGTCGACCACGTCGGCCCCGGCCGGCGCGGTCACGCGCTCCCCGACCTCGGCCACGCGCCCGCCGCGGACCAGCACGCGCGAGCGCGCGACGGGCCGGTCGCCCACGCCGTCCCACACCCGGTCGGGCACCGGCAGGACCTCGCCGCTCACGACCCGCTCCCCGCGTCGGCCGGCTCCTCGCACAGCCGGTCGATGTGGCGGGTGGTCACGTGCGGCATGACGACCAGCTGCGCGCGGCTCCCGTCGGTGTTCATGTGCCGGCGCCGGCACAGCGGCTCCGGCGGGGCGTCGAACAGCACGATGGTCGAGTGCGGGGCCCGTTGCGGGTCGCGCCCCGCCTCGACCGGCCGCCGGTAGGCGTAGTCGGTCGTCTCGAAGCACCGCCGGACCCGGTCGGCCCGACGGGTGCTCACGGTGTGTAGCCGGATGTCCCCCGTGAGGGCTAGGATCACGCGGCGCTCGGCGGCGCGGTATCGATGCCGGGCGCCATCGTCGGGTTCCGGTGCGCGGCTGTCGCGCTTTGCCTGGGAGGGGTGTGGCACGTCGGGTCGGCGCGGCCGTCGCGCTCTCTGATGACGCCTTCGACGTGCGGGCGGGTCTCCGCCGCGTCCGACGGTGGACCACCGCGTTCGCCTGGGTGGGCGCGGTCGTGTTCGCGGCGCAGGTGGCGTTCACCGGACCCGCGCCCTTCGGCGCGGCCGTCGCCCTGGTCGTCGTGGTGGTGACCGGCGGGTGGGTGCTGCGGCCCGGCCGGGACGGGTGGGGCGTCGTCTCCACCGAGACGGCCGCCATCCTGGCCGGGGCCTTGCTGCTGTCGGCCCCGCAGCCGGTGCTCGGCTTCCTCTTCGGCGTCACGGTCCGCCGGGTGCTGCTCGACGGTGACTACCGGTTCCCGGCGCGGGCCGTTTTCCCCGTGCTGGGGTACCTCGTCGGCGTGGGGGTGACGGTGCTCAGCGGTCGCGTCCACCCCGGACCGGAGGCCCTCGCGCCGGTGCTGATGCCGTTGGTGGGCCTGGTCGTGGAATCGGTGGCCCTGTACGAGACCGCGCGGGCCGCCCGCCTGGCCGACGCCGCCCGCGACCGCGCCGACCGCGCGCACCGGACGGCGGAGGCCGCGGTGCGCGCCAGCCCGGTGGGCCTGGTGCTCCTCGATGGCGGCCGGCCCGAGCTGTTCAACGACCGCGCCGCCGACCTGCTGGGCTGGGACGAACCGGGCGCGGTGCCGTGCCCGCACGGCGCGGACCTCACCGCGTGCGACCGGGGCTGCGCCCGGCCGGGGCCGGAGCCGGTGGAGCTGCGGCTGGAGCGGCCCGGCGCCACGCTCGCGCTGCACCCCGTCGCCGTCCGCGACGGCGGCCGGGGCGGTCGGGTGATGGTGGCCGTGGTCGACGTCACCGCCCGGCGGCGGTGGGAGGACGAGCTGCGCGAGCGCTCCGAGTGCGACGAGCTGACCGGGCTGGTCAACCGGCGGCACTTCCTCGACCTCGCGGACCGGGCGCTCGGCGAGGGCCGCGACGTCGCGCTGCTGCTGATCGACCTGGACCACTTCAAGGAGGTCAACGACGTCGAAGGGCACCAGGCGGGCGACCGGCGGCTGGTCGAGGCGGCCCGGCGGCTGCGGACCGTGACCGGCGGCCCGGACGTGGTGGCCCGCCTCGGCGGCGACGAGTTCGCCGTGCTCACGACCTCCGCCGACGACGCCGCCCACCGGGCCGGCCAGGTCCTGGCCGCCCTCGCCGCGCCCGACGCCGCCGGCGGCGACACGGGCATCCGGTCGAGCATCGGCGTCGCCGTCGCCGGTCGGGACGGCACCGGCCGCACCGCCGAGGACCTGCTGCGCGACGCGGACGTGGCGATGTACGTGGCCAAGCGCGAGGGCGGGGGACGGGTGCGGTCGTTCCGCCGCGCGATGGGCGAGGACGTCGCCGCGCGGCAGCGGGACCGGGCCGACCTGTCCGCCGCGCTGGGCAACGACGAGCTGGTCCTGCACTACCAGCCGATCATCGACCTGGCCTCGGCGCGCACCACCCACGCCGAGGCGCTGGTGCGGTGGCAGCGACCCGGGCACGGCCTGCTCGGCCCCGACCGGTTCATCGGGTTGGCCGAGGAGAGCGGGCTCATCGTGCCCCTGGGCAGCCACGTGCTGCGCACCGCGTGCGAGCAGGCGGTGCGCTGGCAGGACCGCGGCCTGGCGCTCGGCGTGGCGGTCAACGTCTCACCCGGCCAGTTGGCCGGCGACCGGTTCCCCGCCGAGGTGCACGAGCTGCTGACGGCCACCGGGCTCGCGCCGGGGCGGCTCACGGTCGAGGTCACCGAGTCGGTCTGGGCCGACGAGGACGCGATGCGGGTGCTGAGGGAGGTCCGCGAGCTGGGCGTGCGGGTGGCGCTGGACGACTTCGGCACCGGCTACTCGTCGCTGAACTACCTGCGCCGTTACCCGTTCGACCTCGTCAAGATCGACAAGTCGTTCACCGACGGCCTGGGCGAGGACCGGCGGACCGAGGGCGTGGTGCGGTGCATCATCGACCTCGCCGCCGCGCTGGGCGCCCGGACGGTCGCGGAGGGCGTCGAGACGGCGGCGCAGGAGCGCTGGCTGCGCGACGCGGGCTGCGACTACGTGCAGGGATACCTGTTCGGCAAGCCCGACCTGCTGGAGAACTGGCGCCCCGACCTGCTCGCCGCCGCGAACCCGGTGTCGCCCCCCTGACCCCGCGTGCCGGGCGCGGCCCGTCGTCCTGGCTTCGGCGTGCGGCGAACGGGGTACTGGACGGCATGGTCTCCTCGCTCAAGCGGGCAGTGAGCACGCCCCTGCTGTACTTCTTCATCCTCGGCGACATCCTCGGCGCGGGGGTGTACGTGCTGGTCGGGTCGGTCGCGGGCGAGTCCGGCGGCGCGGTCTGGCTGCCCCTGCTCACCGCCCTCCTGCTGGCCGCGCTGACCGCGGGCTCCTACGCCGAGCTGGCGACGAAGTACCCGCGGGCGGGTGGCTCGGCCCACTACGCCACCAAGGCGTTCGGCCCGGCGGTCGGCTCGTTCACCGGGTTCTGCATGCTCGCCGCGGGGGTGGTGTCGGTCGGCGCGCTGGCCAGGGCGTTCGCCGGCGACTACCTGCGCGAGCTGGTCTCGTTGCCGACCGCGCTGGTCGTGGTGGTGTTCCTGGGCGCGCTGGCGCTGCTCAACATCCGCGGCATCAAGGAGTCGCTCGGCGCGAACGTCGTGGCCACGGTGATCGAGGTCGGCGGCCTGCTGCTGATCATCGGCCTGGGCGCCTGGGTGGTGCTGCGCGGTGACGCCGACCTCGGCCGGCTGACCGAGGTCGGGACCGGGGACCAGGGGGTCCTGGGCGCGACGCTGGCCGGCGCGGTGCTCGCCTACTACTCGTTCGTCGGGTTCGAGACGTCGGTGAACCTCGCCGAGGAGGTGAAGGAGCCGCGCCGGTCCTACCCGCGGGCGTTGTTCGGCGCGCTGCTCACCGCCGGCGCGGTGTACCTGCTGATCGGCGTGGTGGCCTCGGCCGCGGTGCCGACCGACCGGCTGGCGGCGTCCAGCGGTCCGCTGCTGGAGGTCGTGCGCCTGGCGGGCGCGGTGCCGGAGGGGCTGTTCAGCCTGGTGGCGCTGGTCGCGGTGGCCAACGGCGCGCTGCTCACCGGCATCATGTCGTCCCGGCTGGCCTACGGCATGGCCCGGGACGGCCTGCTGCCCGCGCCGCTGGCCCGGGTGCTGCCGGGCAGGCGGACGCCGTGGGTGGCGGTCCTGGCCACGACGGCCGTGTCGCTCGCGCTGGCGTTGACCGGCGAGGTGGCGGCGCTGGCCGAGACGCTCGTGCTGTTGTTGCTGGTGGTGTTCGTGGCGGTGAACGCCGCCGTGCTCGTCCTGCGCCGCGACGAGGGCGAGGCCGACCACTTCCGGGTGCCGGTCGTCGTCCCGTGGCTGGGGCTGGCGTCCTGCGTGCTGCTGTTCACCCGGATCGACGGCGCGGTCTGGGTGCGGGGTCTGATCCTGGTCGGCCTGGGAGTCGTGCTCGCGGCGGTGAACCTGGTGCGCGGGAGGCGTTCGGCGCCGGCCACCGGACGAGCCGCCTGACCGGCGCGCCGCGCCCGGCGGTCGGCTTCACGCGTCGTACCCGAGCAGGCCGTCGTCGCGCAGGCGCACGCCCGGCGTCGGCTCGTGCGCGGTGAGGCGTCCGTCGTGCATCAGGTGGTGCACGCGCAGGCCGCGCGCCACCACGGCGAAGTCGGCGATCAGCCGTCGGTGGCACCGCCACCACACCGACTCGCTGCACATCACCGCCGTGCGCTCCCCGCTTGCCTGCCCCACCAGCACGTCCATCGCCGTGACGAACTCCGGGTTGCGGGTGTGGGCGGCGTACCCGCGGAACGACGCGTTGCGCCACACCGCGTCCGGCGAGTCGGGCGGTGGTTTTCGGAAGCCGCCCAGGCGCTGCTCCCACCGGTAGCCGATGCCCTCCTCCGGCAGCCACCGCGCCAACCGCTCCCGCGCGAGGTCGGGGTCGCGGCGGCTGCCGGGCGCGGTTCGGACGTCCACGACGGACGTGACGCCCGCGCCCCGCAGGAGGTCCGCCAACGCGGCCCGGTCCGCGGTGCCGTGGCCGAAGGTCACGAGGTCGGGGTTGGCCGAGGGAGCGGTCCGGTCGGGGGTCATGACCCCGATTGCAGCAGCTCCCGGCGCGCACCGCAGCACACCGCCCGGACCGCGGTGCCGGTGGAGTCCCGCGCACGGCGCCGGTTCCAGGGCCGCGGAGTGCCGCCGAGGGAGCGGTACCGCGGGGCGGTGCGGCGCACGTAGGCTGTCCCACGCCCGGAAGGGCATCGGTGCGGTGAGGAGAGTCGGGCAGGTGCGGACAGCAGCGCGGGCGGGCCGGTTCGGGCTCCTGCCTGCCTTGCTGTTGGTGCTGCTCGGGGTGGGCGTCGTCGTCGCCCCGCACGTCGCCGACGGCTACGCGGCCCCGTACCCGGTGTCGGACCGGCCGGTGCTCGGCGAGTCGGCATCCGCCGCGCCCTCGGTGGACGACGACCTCCACGACTGGCTCCGGCTGTCGCTGGCGGCACGGCAGGCGCCGGCCGCGGACCTGGCGCACACCTGGTGGGCCGTGCTCGGCCGGACCGGTGACGCGCACGTCGCACCGGGACGCCCGGTCGGCGGCGCGGTCGGCGGCGAGGGGAAGGCGGCCGCCGAGCGGACGCCGTGGACCAGCCGGGCGCCCCCGCGCGGCTGAACCGGACGACCCGCAACCGCTCCGACGCGCTGTCCCGCGCACCTCGCACGAGGTGACGCGGTGGACGGCGCGCGGGCGTCGACACCCCGAACCCCCCGGCCCCGTCGGGCACGCCCCGCACCGCCACCACCGTGGACC
>NZ_JBHYXZ010000218.1:0-6668 GCF_042752395.1 Actinosynnema sp. NPDC059335
GCTGGCGTCGTGTCGCCCCAATCGAGGACATCGGCTGCACACTTCCCGAATCGAGGCGGGGTTACGCTATCGGGCTCGCCGGGGACGGCTCGGTGGTCGCCCACGTGCTCGTACTCGACCCCGACGGCGGGCGGTGGATCGGTGCGAGGTGGGACGCCGGGGGACGGTTGACCATGCTGGCGGCGTTGACACCCGGCGAGATGGCCGAACCGCTGGACGTGTCGTGGGACGGTGTGGCGGTGGGCCGTGCCCAGGACGTGAGCGGCAACGTGCGCGGCGTGAAGTGGGACCGGCAGGGCCGGATCACGGATCTGGGCACGTTGCCCGGGGCGAACGCCTCCAGCGCCGTCGCCATCAACCGCCACCACGTCATCGTGGGCTACACCGACGACGACTGGAACGAAGGGCACGCGTTGCGGTGGGGACGCGGCGGTGTCCCCGAAGACCTCGGTCCGCTCCCCGGCGGCACGTTCAGCAAGGCGCTCCACGTCGACGACCGGGGAACCGCGTACGGCATCTCCGGCACGTCGGACGGCGGGATTAGCGTCGTCCGCTGGGACGTCGGAGGTCGAATCACGGAACTGCCGGGTCCGCCCGGCAGCACGTACGGCTGGGTGGTCGGGGCGAACGACCGCGGCTCGGCCGTCGGCATCACCGGTGGCCCGACGATCGGCGAGGTCTCCGTCCGGTGGTCGGGTGAAGGCGGGATGGCCGTGCTGCCGGCCCTGCCCGACGACGCGTACCTGAGGGCCGACCCGATCGCGATCAACGACGAAAGCACGGTGGTCGGCCAGCTCATGCGCCCGGACTTGAGCGTGCGCTGCGTGTACTGGAACCGCGACGGCGAGGTCGAACCGCTGCCGGCCCTCGCCCCGGGCGGCGAGTACTACTGCCAACCGAAGCAGATCAACGCACACGGTGTGGCGATCGGCAACTCGATGCTGATCGTCAACGGAGTCGGCGAGAACCGCGCGGTGCTGTGGCGCGGGGTGAGGTGACGTCGCGGCGCCGATACAGAGGCCGATGCGGTAGACGAAGCGGAGGGCGGTGGCGGTGAAGCGCGCCACGGCCACTGCGGCAACGCCAACCCACGCGAACAGGTGCAACAAGGCAGGCCGAACGACGACCGTTCCGATGCTCCAGCCGACGAAGGTGGCCTGACGGTGTCGTAGTGCCAGTAGGAGGAGACCTGTTCTTGTGCAGGGGTCGTCACCGTGTGCGCAGCCACCAGCGCCACAGTTCGTCGGTTCCCCAGACCACGAGCGGGAACAGCAGGAGCATCGGGAGGTACTGCGGCGGGGGCAGGGTGGTGTCGAACAGCCGGCCCAGTGCGGGCACGCCGAGCAGGAGCGCGACGAAGGCGATTTCGAAGGCGATGCCCCACAGCAGCAGGCGGTTGCTGAACACGCCGATGGAGCGCAGGGAGGCGTGTTGGGTGCGGGCGGCGAAGGCGGTGCCGATCTGGCAGGCCACGATGCCGAGGAAGGTCATGGTGGTGGCCTGCTGCCAGGTGTGGTGCAGGGCGGTGCCGGGGCCGGTGGGCGCGCCGGGGGTCCAGCCGCCGTCGAGCAGGACGAGGAAGTAGCCGGCCAGCACGAGCAGGGCGGACAGGCCGCCGAGCAGTCCCCAGGCGCGGAAGAGCATGGGGCCGTCGATGACGTTGTCGCCGCGCTTGCGCGGTGGGCGGTCCATCAGGCCGGGTTCGGCGGGTTCGCGGCCCAGGGCGAGGGCGGGCAGGGTTTCGGTGCCCAGGTCGATGGCGAGGATCTGGAGCACGGTCAACGGGAGGGGGATGGCGCCGCCGGAGAGGGCGTAGAGCAAGAACGGCACGACCTCGGGGGTGGCGTGGGCGAAGATGTAGAGGATGAACTTGCGGACGTTGTCGTAGACGCGCCTGCCGGCTTGCACGGCGGTGACGATGGTGGCGAAGTTGTCGTCGGTGAGGACCATGGTGGCGGCCTCGCGGGCGACGTCGGTGCCGCTGCGACCCATGGCGACGCCGATGTCGGCGCGGTGCAGGGCGGGTGCGTCGTTGACCCCGTCGCCGGTCATGGCGACCACGTGGCCCTCGGCGCGCAGCGCGTCGGTGACGCGGAGCTTCACCTCGGGGGAGCTGCGGGCGAAGATCAGTTCGTCGTCGCCCGCGAGCAGGTCGTCCAGCTCGGCCTCGCTCATGGCGTCGAGTTCGGCCCCCGTGACGATGGTGGTGCGGCCGTTGGAGATGCCGACCTGGTGCGCGATCTCGGCGGCGGTCAGGCCGTGGTCGCCGGTGATGACGACGAGCCTGATGCCCGCGGTGTGGCAGCGGGCGACGGCGTCGGCGACCTCGGGGCGGGGCGGGTCGAACATGCCCACCAGGCCCAGCAGCACCAGGTCGCGTTCGGCGTCTTCGCGTTCGGCGGGCAGGGGCTCGCCGGGGGCGAGGACGCGGCGGGCGACGGCCAGCAGCCGCAGTCCGTGACCGGCCTTCTCCGCGATCACGGCGGCGAGCCGGTCACGGTGGGCATCGGTCAGCGGCTCCGTGCCGCCGTCGGGGCCGGCGATCGCCGTCGTGCGGGCCAGGACCTCCTCGGGCGCTCCCTTGACGCTGACCACGCGGGCGCCGCCGAGGTCGTCGACGGTGGACATCAGGCGCAGCGCGGGGTCGAAGTGGAACAGCCGCAGCCGCCGGACGTCGCGCCGGGCCGCGGACACGTCCGCGCCGAGTGCGGCGGCGGCCAGGGCGAGGGCGATCTCGGTGGGGTCGCCCTTGGCCGACTCGGGGTCGGCGGGGTCGACGTCGGCGGTGCCGCACACCGCGGCCGACGTCGCCAGCAGGGATGCCGCGCCGCGGGCGGGCGCGGTGAGGTCGACCGCGCCCTGCGGGGTCCACACGTCGGTGACGCGCATCCGGTTGCGGGTCAGGGTTCCGGTCTTGTCGGTGCAGATGACCGTGGTCGAGCCCAGGGTCTCGACCGCGGACAGCCGCTTGACCAGGGCCCCGTTGCGGGCGAGTGCGCGGACTCCCACGGCCAAGGCCAGGGTGATGGTGGGCAGCAGCCCTTCGGGGACGTTGGCCACGAGCAGGCCGATGGCGAACTGCACGGCGTCGGGCAGCGGCAGCCCGGCCGCGAGGGTTCCCAGCGGCAGGAACGCCAGCCCGGCGCCGATCGCGACCGCGGCGATCATCCACGCCACGCGCTTGACCTGCTTCTCCAGTGGGCTCTGGTCGCGGCCGACGCGCTGGGTCAGGGCGGCGATGCGGCCCAGTTCGGTGCGCATGCCGGTGGCGAACACGAGCGCGCGGGCCTGTCCTCCGGTGCAGGTCGTGCCGCTGAACACCATGTCCCGGGCTTCCAGCAGCGGGCCGACGACCCGGTCCGCCCCGGCCGAGCGGAACGCGGGCAGCGACTCCCCGTTCAGCGTCGACAGGTCGACCTCGACCGCGCCGGACAGCAGGCGGGCGTCCGCGGAGATCCGGTCGCCCTCCTCGACCAGCAGCACGTCGCCGGGCACGAGGTCCTTGGCCTCGACGTCGCTGCGCACACCGTCGCGGACGACCTTCGCCATGGGCGGCAGGTAGGCGGCCAGGGTTTCCACCGCCCGTTCGGCCTGCTGCTCCTGGGCGAAGGCCAGAGCGGCGTTGAGGACGATCACCGCGACGATCGCGATGCCCAGCGCGGTCGACCCGGAGGCCAGGGCCAGGGCGGCGGCCAGCCACAGCAGCAGGGCCAGGGGGTGGGTGAACTGCCGCACCAGGGGGCCTGGCCACCCGCGCCGGGCGTGCCTGACGATGACGTTGGGGCCATGGGCCTGCAACCGGCGGGCGGCCTCGCGCGCGGTCAGCCCTTCCGGCCGGGACCGCAGGTCGCGCTGCAACCGGGCGAGGGGCTCCCCGGGGTCCTGGACGACATCACGATCGTCGGTGGTGGTCACCGTTCGATCGTGGTCCCGGGTCGACGCCGGAACGACGGCAGCACGGCACCGTTGTCGCGGCCCCAACGGCCCTTGCGGACCGGGCACAAGGTCCCGGGTCGCGCCCGGGGAGCGCTCCGGCCCGGCGGATCACTCCTCGTCGTTCCTGGTGGGCCTGCGGAGCTTGGTGGCGAGGACGGCGGCCTGGGTGCGGCGTTCGAGGCCGAGTTTGGCCAGGAGGTGGGAGACGTAGTTCTTGACGGTTTTCTCGGCGAGGAACATCTGCTCGGCGATCTGGCGGTTGGTCAGTCCTTGGCCGATGTGGTCGAGCACGGTGCGTTCCTGCTCGGTCAGCGACCGGGTGGGGTCGCCCTGGTCGCGTTCGCGGCGGATGCGGTCCAGCAGCGCGGCGGTGGAGCGGGCGTCGAGCAGTGAGCCGCCGGCGGCGACGGTGCGGACGGCGTTCTGCAGGTCGTGGCCCAGGATGCGCTTGAGGACGAAGCCGGAGGCGCCGGCCATGATGGCGTCGAACAGGGCTTCGTCGTCGGTGAACGAGGTCAGCATCAGGCATTGCAGCTCGGGCATCCGGGACCTCAGTTCGCGGCACAGCTCGATGCCGTTGCCGTCGGGCAGCCGCACGTCCAGCACGGCGACGTCCGCCCCGCTGGCGGGCACCCTGGCCAGGGCCTCGGACACCGACCCGGCCTCGCCCACCACCTCCAGGTCGTCCGCGCTGTTCAGCAGTTCCCTGACCCCGATCCGGACCACCTCGTGGTCGTCCACCAGGAACACACGCGCCACGCCGGTCACCTCTCGCTCGTCTGCCTGTGCCGATCCTCTTGCGGAGGGGTCGTCAGCCGGGGATCCACAACCCTACGAGGCGCTCAAGGTCTTCCGCACCCTCTCGTACTCCTCCGCGTCGATCTCCCCGCGCGCCAGCCGCTCCTCCAGGATGCGCTTCGCCGGATCGCGGCGCCCGCGCAGCGCGAGCGCCACGACCGCCACCGCACCCACGATCAGCAGCACGAGCGAGGCCACCACGAAGACCAGTCCGCCCGCGCCGGGGCCATAGCCGCAGTACCAGTGCATCGCACACCTCCCGTCGTCCGCTCCCAGTAGTCCACGGGAGCGGTACGCGGAACGCGGCCATTGGGCCCTGATCGGTGAGGACCAAGGACCGCTGCCGCGGGTCCGGCGGCTGCCTAGCGTCGGAGGCGACAACGACGAGGAGGTGCGCCGTGCGTGCACTGGACATCATGACCAGCCCGGTCGTCACCGTGACCCGGGACGTGCCGATCCGCGTGGCCGCCGCGCTGATGGTCTCGCACGGCTTCACCGCGCTGCCGGTGGTCGACGCCGACCGACGGCTCGTCGGGATCGTCACCGAGAGCGACATGCTGCGGGGTCGGTACACCGACGACGACTCCGGGGACACACCGGTGAGCGAGGTGCTCACCACTCCGGTCTACGGGATGGACCCGGCCGCGCCGGTCGATGTGCTCGCCCGGGTGATGATCGACGACCGGATCCGCTGCGTGCCCGTCGTGGACGGCGGGCGGCTGGTCGGCGTGGTCACCCGGCGTGACCTGGTGCGGGCACTGGCGCGCACGGACGCGTCCGTCGCGGCCGACGTGCGGGAGCGGCTGGACGCCTACGACCCCGGCGGCCGGTGGTCCGTGGCGGTGCACGACGGCCACGTCGACCTCGGCGCGCCGTTCCCGGACGAGCGGGCAGCCCGGATCGCGGTCGCGCTGACCGAAGCGGTGACCGGCGTCGTGGGCGTGCGCGTCCACGCGGCGGCGGACATGGAGAGGACTTCGTGATGAGTGCCCCGATCGTGGTCGGCGTGGACGGTTCTGCGTCGGCCGTGCGGGCCGCCGAGTGGGCTGCCGCGGAAGCGGTCCGCCACCGCGTGCCCCTCGAACTCGTGCACGCCTTCATGCCGCCGACCCGCGGCTACCCGGAGATCGTGTTGACCGGGCACGAGGTGCGAGAGGCGTTCGAGGGTCAGGGCAGGAGGTGGCTCGCGGAGGCGGCGGACGCCGTGCGGGCCGCGGTGCCGGAGGTGGGGACGTCCCTGGTGGTGGACACGCCCGCCGGGGCGCTCATCTCCGAGTCGCGCCGCGCCGGCCTGGTCGTGGTCGGTTCCCGGGGGCTGGGCGGCTTCTCCGGGCTGCTGGTGGGTTCGGTCGCGGTCGCGGTCTCCGCGCACGGCGAGTGCCCGGTGGTGGTCGTGCGCGAGCCGCGACGGCCGGACGGTCCGGTCGTCGTCGGGGTGGACGGCTCGCCGGCGAGCGAGGAGGCGGTCGGCTTCGCGTTCGAGGAGGCGTCCCGGTGGGACGCGCCGCTGGACGCGGTCATCGCGTGGAACGACTTCCTGGTGGACAGCCCCTACGGCTCCCGCCTGACCGTGGACTGGTCGCAGGTCGAGGACGAGCAACGGCGCGTCCTGGCCGAACGGCTCGCGGGATGGCAGGAGAAGTACCCCGATGTGCGAGTGGACCGCGTGGTCGTGCGCGACCGGCCGGTCCGCGCGCTGCTGCGCGCCGCCGAGAACGCCCGGCTGCTCGTGGTCGGCAGCCGGGGTCACGGCGGCTTCACCGGTATGCTGCTGGGGTCCACCAGCCAGGCCCTGGTGCACCACGCGTCCTGCCCGCTCGCGGTCGTGCGACCCCTGCACGCCAAGCGGTAGGGCACCACCGACCACCCGGCCCGCAGGGCCCCCCCCACACCGACGGGCGGGGTGCGCCGGGGGGGGGTAGGACAGTCGGGCC
>NZ_JBHYXZ010000218.1:6678-11331 GCF_042752395.1 Actinosynnema sp. NPDC059335
CGGGGGTTTGCACTGGTGTCCCCAAATCGTTCGCTTGGTGGGCCGCGGCCCCGCCACCCCCGCCCTCCCCCCCCCCCCCCGGTTCCGCGTGCGTGGGAGAGGACTTCGGTCCCCGCCCTGTCGGGACCATGCGCACTGCCCCTCGGCGGCGCGCCGGCGGACCGTTCAGGCATGAACGCCGCAGATGTGATGACCCGCCCCGTGTACACGGTCGAACCGACCACCACCGTGCGCGCCGCGAGCGTGCTCATGATCGACCACGGGTTCTCCGCGCTCCCGGTCGCGGAACCCGGCACCCGCCGCCTGGTCGGCATCGTGTCGGGGTCGGACCTGCTGGCCGCCGGCCTCGACCGGGCCGGCGCCACCGTCGCGCAGGTCATGTCCTCGCCCGCGATCAGCGTGCCGCTCACCGCGTCCCCCGCCGAGATGGCGAGCGCGATGCTGGGCCACCGGCTGCGCTGCCTGCCGGTGGTCGACGCCCGCGGTGTGGCCGTGGGCGTGGTGAGCCGCTGCGACCTGCTGCGCGTGTTCACCCCGGACGACGACTTCCTCGCCGCCCGCGTCGACCGGCTGCTGACCGCCTACAGCCGTACCCGGCGCTGGACCGTGGACGTCCGGGACGGCCGGGTCGTGATCGCCGGGTTGTTCGACGACGAGGCCGAACTCCGCGTCGTCACCGCCCTGGTGCGCACGGTGCCCGGAGTGGCGGACATCGACCTGCGCCCGGTCCGCGCGCCGGTGGAAACCGGCTGAGGCCCGCCTCCGGGGAGTCGAAAGTCCCGGTCCCCACAGGACCGCCGCCACTGACCACCGCGCCCTCCCGCCGCGAGGCTTGGAGGGGAGACCCGAGGAGAAACCATGGACACCAAGATCGTCGTGGGTGTGGACGGATCCCCCGCCGGCCGGACCGCCTTGCGGTGGGCGGTCGAGGAAGCCAAGGTGCGTGGCTGCGAGGTCGAAGCGGTCCTCGCGTGGTGTGCCGATCACGGGATGGTCATCGGTCCGGTGTCGGCCACCGTCGCCGCCGGCGTGGACCCGGACGCGCTGCGCGAGGACAACCGCGCCGTGCTCGACGCGGCGATCGCGGAGACCGGCGCCGAGGTTCGGGCGGTGTTGGCCGAGGGCGACGCGCGGGACGTGCTGGTGAAGGCGTCCGAGGACGCGGCGCTGCTGGTGGTGGGCAGCAGGGGCGCGGGGCCGATCCGCGGGGCGTTGCTGGGTTCGGTCAGCTCCTACTGCGTGCACCACGCGCAGTGCCCCGTGGTCGTCATCCGCGAGCCGCGCCCCCGGCATGCCGAGCCCCGACCGGTCGTCACCCCCGGACCCCTGCTGTGACCGCCCTCGCCGACCGCGCGCTGCTGGCCGACGGGTCGGTGGTGCAGCTGCGCCGGCTCGGTCCCGCCGACGCCGACGCCCTGCTCGCCCTGCACCTGGGCCTGCCGCCGCACGACCGGTACCTGCGGTTCTTCGGCGCCTCGCCACGCGCGTTGACCGACTTCGTCGCCCGGCTCACGTCGCCGGACGAACACGGGCACGTCGCCCTCGGCGCGTTCGCCGGGGACGAGCTGGTCGGGGCGGCGAGTTACGTCCTGCTGGAGGGTTCGACGGCCGAGGTCGCGCTGGTGGTGGCGCACGACCGGCAATCGCACGGGGTCGGCACGCTGCTGCTCGAACACCTGATCTCCGCGGCGAAGTCCGAAGGTGTCCGCCGGCTCTCCGCCGACGTGCTCACCGCCAACTCGCGCATGCTGCGCGTGTTCACCGATCTCGGCCTGGTGGTCGAGTCCAGCGTGGACAGCGGAGTGGTGCACGTCGACCTGGGCCTGGAGTTCGACGAGCGCTACCTGGACGCGATCGCCGACCGGGAGCTGGCCGCCGACGTGGCGAGCCTGCGGGCGGTCCTGCGGCCGTCGTCGGTCGTGGTGGTCGGCGCGGGTCGCAAGCGGTCGTCGGTGGGCAACGCCGTGCTCTACAACCTGGTCTTCGGCGGCTACCCGGGCCGGAAGTACGCGGTCAACCCGCACACCGACCAGGTGCTCGGCGTCGTCTCCCGCTCCTCGGTGGCCGAGCTGCCCGAGGCGCCCGAGTTGGCGGTGGTGTGCGTGCCCGCCGACGCGGTGGTCGGGGTCGCCGAGGACTGTGGTCGGCGCGGCGTGAAGGCGCTGGTGGTCATCACCTCCGGTGTCGAGCCCGACCGCCTGGTGGAGGTCGTGCGGCGGTACGGCATGCGCCTGGTGGGGCCCAACTGCGTCGGCGTGGCCGGACCCGACTTGAACGCCACGTTCACCCGCGGTCGCCTCACCGCGGGTGACGTCGGGGTGGTGACCCAGTCCGGTGGGGTGGCGATCGTCGCGGTCGAGCGGCTGCGGCGGTTGGGCCTGGGCACGTCGGAGCTGGTGTCCACCGGGGACAAGTTGGACGTCAGCGGGAACGACCTGCTGTTGTGGTGGGAACGCGACGAGCGGACCCGGGCGGTGGTGCTGTACCTGGAGTCGTTCGGGAACCCGCGGAAGTTCTCGCGGTTGGCCCGGCGGGTGGCGCGGCGCAAGCCGGTGCTGGCGATCCGGGCGGGGAGCAGCGAGGCCGGCCGGCGTGCCGCCGCCTCCCACACCGCTTCGACCGCGACCCCGGTCGTGACGCGGGAGGCGTTGTTCCGGCAGGCGGGCGTGATCGCGGTGGACGGTGTCGGCGAGATGGTCGACGTGCTGGCCGCGTTGCACGCCACCCCGTTGCCCGCCGGGCGGTCGGTGGCGGTGTTGGGCAACGCGGGCGGGTTGGGTGTGTTGGCCGCCGACGCCTGCGAGCGCCACGGGCTGGCCGTCGCCGACCTGGGCCGCGGCACGGTGGAGTCGCTGGGGGAGTTGCTGCCCGGCACCGCGAGCCCGCGCAACCCGGTCGACACGACGGCGGTCGTGGACGACGCCACGTTCGCCCGCTGCCTGGACCTCCTGGCCGCCGACCCGGCGGTGGACGCGGTCATCGCGGTCACCGTGCCCACGGCGCTGGGCGACCCGGCGGGCGGGATCCACCGCACGGCGAAGCCGGTGCTCGCGGTGGGCGCCGACCTGGACGGTTCGGTGTCGCTGCGCGGCGACGGCATCGCCTGCTACGCGGAACCCGATCGTGCCGCCGCCGTGCTCGCCGCACTGGCCGAGCGGGCCGAGTGGCTGGACCGCTCCACACCCCGGCCGGTCGACCTGTCGGACGTGGACCTGGGCACCGCCCGCGCCGTGGTCGCCGACCACCTCATCGGCGAACCCGCGGGTGGGTGGCTCGACCCCGAACGAGTGGTGCGCCTGCTGGGCGCGTTCGGGCTGCCGGTGCTCGGCGGCGTCCTCGTCTCCGATGTCGGGTCCGCGGTGGCCGCACAGCGGTCCTTCGACGCACCGGTCGCCCTCAAGGCCGTGGCACGAGGGCTGCTGCACAAGAGCGAGGGCGGGGGCGTGGTGCTCGACCTGGCCGGCGAGGCCGCGGTGGACCACGCCTTCGAGTCGCTGCGCGAGCGGTTCGGCGAGCGGCTGACCGGTGTGTTCGTGCAGCCCATGGCCGACCGGGGACGCGAGCTGCTCGTCGGCGTGGTGACCGACCCCCAGTTCGGCCCGCTCGTGGTGACCGGTCTGGGCGGCGTCGACACCGACCTGGTGGACGACCGCGCCGCCGCGCTCGCACCGCTGACCGAGGCCGACGCCGACGACCTGCTGCACGGCTTCCGCGCGGCGTCGAAGGTGTTCGCCGAGCACGACGCCTCGGTGGTGAGGGACGTGCTGCTGCGCGTCGGACGGCTCGCCGAGCTGCTGCCCGAGGTCGCGGAGCTGGACCTCAACCCGTTGGTCCTCACCGGGGACCGGGCGCTGGTGGTCGACGCGCGCGTGCGCGTCGTGCCCGCCGTGCCGGTCGACCCGTTCCTGCGCAGGCTGCGCGACGCCGGGAGGTCGTCATGATCACGACGGCGGAGGTGGACGTGACGTACTCGGCCGGGGAGCAGTACGTGGTCCGGATCGGCCGGCACGTCGTCCCGACCGACCAACCCGTCGAAGACGGAGGGGGCGACCGGGCACCCGGCCCGGTCGACCTCCTGGTCGGCTCGATGGCCGCCTGCACCGCGTTCTACGCGGGCCGCTTCCTCGACCGCCACGGCTTGCCCCGCGCCGGCCTCGGGGTCACGGCCCGGTACCGGATGGCGGCCGATCCGCACCGCCGCGTCGCCGAGGTGCGGTTGGACGTGCGGGTGCCCGCCGGGTTGTCCGCGCACGACCGGACCGCCCTGGTGGCGGTCCTGCAGCACTGCACCGTGCACAACACGCTCCGGCAGGGGCCGGAGATCGTCATCGACCTCGACGAGGTGGAGTCATGAGCACAGGTCCGATCGTGGTGGGGATCGACGGGACACCGGCCGCCGAGCGCGCGTTGCGGTGGGCGATGGTCGAGGCGACCCGCCACGACGTCCCGCTGGAGCGGCGGGCCCGCGACGCCACCATGTCGGTGGTCGCCTCCCACGGCGGTGGTCGGGTGCGTCGGGCGGTACTGGGCAGCACCAGCAGCCAATGGGTGCGGCACGCGACCGTGGGGGGGGGGGGGGGGGCCCCCCCCCCCCCCGCGCGGGCGCCCGCCCCCCCCCCGGCGCGGGGGCGCGCACGCGGGGGGCGCGCCCTC
>NZ_JBHYXZ010000219.1:0-11303 GCF_042752395.1 Actinosynnema sp. NPDC059335
CGGTAGTTAAGCCTTCCAGCGCCGATGGTACTGCACTCGTGAGGGTGTGGGAGAGTAGGACGCCGCCGAGCATTCTTCGCCTTCAGGGGCACCCGGTTAGTCGGGTGCCCCTGAAGGCTTTTTGCGTTACGGTCCGGTCGTGGCCGAGGTGACGAGACACGACGACCTGGCGGAGTTCTGGGCGCTGACCGGTGACTTCTTCAACGCCGACCCGGTGTTCCACACGATCCCCATCGCGGCGGTCGACCGCCGGCTCAACCACGCCAGTCCGGACGACGAGCCGCCGCTGCTGGTGACCGTCACCGACGACGGCGTCCTGGTGGCCGCGGCACTGCGCACCCCGCCGTGGCCGCTGACCCTGAGCGGGGTCCCGCCGAGGTGGGCGGAGACCGTGGCGGACGCCCTGGCGGGCGACGTGGAGCTGCCCGGCGTCAACGGTCCGCGCGAGTCGGTGGAGGCGTTCGTCGTCGCCTGGGCCGCCCGCACGGGCTGCGGTGCCCGCGAGCACATGGCGTTGCGGCTGTACCAGCTCGGCGACCTCGTCGCGCCGGACGTCCCCGGCTCCGCGCGCCTCGCCACCGAGGACGACCTGGACCTGCTCAGCCGCTGGCGCACGGAGTTCGGCGTCGAGGCCACCGCGCAGGTCCGGGACGACGACAGCGAGGACCGGGCGCTCCAGGCGTTGCGCATCAGCATGACCGCCGGCCACGGTCACCTTCTCTGGTACCACGGCGACACGCCCGTGGCGTGGGCGGGCGCGAACGCGCCGGCGTCCGGCATGTCCCGCATCGGTCCCGTCTACACCCCGCCCGAGCACCGCCGGCACGGCTACGGCGCGGCCGTCACGGCGGCCTGCGCGGCGTGGGCGCGGGAGCAGGGCGCGCAGCACGTCGTCCTCTACACGGACCTGGCGAACCCGACGTCGAACTCGATCTACCAACGGATCGGGTTCCGGCCGGTGGTCGACTCGGCGGAGTTCGTGTTCACCCCGGCCGGTGGCTGAGCAGGTCGCCCGGCTGGCAGTCCAGCGCGTCGCACAGCGCCGTCAGCGTGCTGAACCGGATGGCCCTGGCGCGGCCGTTCTTGAGGACCGACAGGTTGACCACCGTCACGCCGACGCGGTCCGCCAGCTCGGTCAACGTCATCCCGCGCTCGGCCAGCAGCCGGTCGAGGTGCACCTGGATGCTCACACCGTTCCTTCGAGGTCCTCAGCCGCGCCCATGCCCACGATCTTCGCAAGCGACGGCACGGCCCACCCGGCCGACCACCGCTCACACCGTCCCTTCCAGGTCGGCGCGCATCTCCGCGCTCGCCCGCACGATCTTCGACAACGCGAGCACGCCCAGGCCGGTGCCGATCGCCCACCACGGCACGTCCCACTCGAACAGCAGCTGTGACGCGCCGACTCCGGGCAGGACGTGCGCCACCAGGCCGATCCGGGCCGCCGCCTCACCCAGGGTCGCGGCCGGCACGGCGACCAGCGCGAACCACCCGAGGCGGCGCAGCCGGTCCGCGGTCGCGCCGGTGTGGACGCCCTCGACGGCACCCCGTTCGAGCAGTCGCATGAGCAGGAAGAACAGCACGGCGTAGCTCGCGATCGGCGCGACGACGTCCACCAGGTAGAGGACCCGGTCCCCGACGCCCGGCGCGGTCAGGCAGAGGCGCAACGACCCCGCGCCGACCATCACCCCGTCGGCGTGCTCGACCGTGCGGACCAGTTCGCTCCCCGCCTGGGAGGTGACGCACACGGACGTCCCGGCGGACGCGAACGCGATCAGCAGCAGCGCGACCGCCGACCCCACGGTGGTCACCGACCACAGGAGCCGGATGAACGCGGTGAACGGCTGCAACGGGTTGCGCGACACCGCTCACACCGTCCCGTCGAGGTCGGCGCGCATCTCCGCGCCGCTCCGCACCACCTGGACCGACGACATGACATGCCCCCCGCATATCGTTCATCGATGTTATCGGGAAACGATACCCTCGAAGACCTCACGCGTCACGGGTCGGTTGCGGGCGTGGGAGGAGAAGACCAGGGACGTGGTCGTGTCGCCGTACCGCTGGGCCTGCTCCACGAACTCCTCCAGCTCCGCCATCGACCGGCAGACCACGCGCAGCAGCCAGCAGTCGTCCCCCGTCACGTGGTCGGCGTCGCGCACCCGGGCCAGGGTCACCACCCGTTCCCGGAACCGGGGCGTGTCGAGGCTGCGCACCCGCACCCGGACGATGGCCTCGATCGGCAGCCCGAGCCGCTGCGGGTCGACCACGGCGACGTACCCGGTGACGATCCCGGCCTGCTCCAGCCGCCGCACCCGCTCGGTCGTCGCCGGCGCGGACAGGGACACCCGCTTGGCCAGCTCGGTGAACGTCATCCGACCGTCCCGCTGGAGCAGCTCCAGCAGCCTCCAATCCAGATCGTCCAGTTCCACCGTGGAATCGTAAGCGGGACGCCGCGTACGCCTGGACTTCTCCATGGGGATGTTCCCGCCGGTCGGCGACGATCTACCCATGACGAACACGCTCCGCTTCCCCGCCGCCGACCCCGCCGCCGCGGCCGCGTTCTTCGCCGCCGAGCTGGCCTTCGAAGCCGACCCGGACGACGTGGTCCGCGACCTGGCGGCCGGGACCACCGACGGGTTCCGGCTCGTCGAGACGCGCAGCGCCGAGGCGTTCGCGCGGCTCCGCATCCCCGGCGCGATCAACCTCCCGCACTGGGAGATCGACGCGACGACGACCGCCGACTGGGACCGCGACCTCGTCTACGTCTGCTACTGCGAGAGCTTCGAGTGCAACGCCGCCACGAAGGGCGCGTTGGAGCTGTCCCGGTTGGGGTTCAAGGTGAAGCGGTTGGCCGGCGGCATCACGACCTGGCACGCGTCCGGCTATCCCGTGGAAGGTGACGCGGCCCCGGACGACGGCGTGAGCCTGCACGGCATCTCGTGCGACTGCTGATCTAACCTCGGTCGGGTGACGCGACTGCTGGTGCTGCAACCCGACCGCTCCGACCCGCCCGGCCGCCTCGGCGAGTGGCTGACCGCCGCCGGGGCCGAGCTGGACGTGGTGAAGCCCTACGAGGAGCCGGTGCCGGACACGCTCGACGGCTACCGGGGCGTGGTGTGCCTGGGGGGTGCGATGGGCGCGCTGGACGACGTGCGGCACCCGTGGCTGGCCGACGTGCGCCGGCTGCTGTCGCACGCGGTGTCGAAGCGGGTGCCGCTGCTCGCGATCTGCCTCGGCGCGCAGCTCCTGGCGGCGGCCACGGGAGGTCAGGTGCGGCGCAACCCGCAGGGGCCGGAGATCGGCGTGCGGCTGGTCGCCAAGCGGGACGCGGCGAGCGGTGACCCGTTGTTCCACGACCTGCCGTGGACGCCGGACGTGCTCCAGTTCCACGAGGACGAGGTCGGCCTGCTGCCGCCGACCGCGGTGCTGCTCGCGTCCTCCCCGGCGTGCGCCAACCAGGCGTTCCGCCTCGGCGACCACGCGTACGGGGTGCAGTTCCACATCGAGACCACGCCGGAGATGGTTCTCGACTGGGCGGCGGGGTACCCCGACGGTGTGCCGCCGGGTGCCAACCCGCGGCTGCTCGACCCGGAGCGGCTGGCGCAGGGGCACGAGGACATCCGGGAGGTGTGGGAGCCGTTCGCCCAACGATTCGTGCGCCTGGCGGCGGGTGAGCTGACGATCCACCGGAGCCTGCCCCTGGTGTGACGAACGTCCGACAAGGCGAGCGTTCATCGGTTGGACAGGTAGCGTTCACCTCGTAGTCGTGAGCGTTCATCGACCAGACGGGTAGCGTTTACCTTCGACTGTGTCGATTCAGTTGGAGGAATCAGCGTGGATGCCTCGCTCCTCGTCATCATCGTGGTGATCACCGCGTTGGTCTTCGACTTCACCAACGGCTTCCACGACACCGCGAACTCGATGGCGACCTCCATCGCCACCGGCGCGCTGCGGCCGCGCACGGCCGTCGCGTTCTCGGCGGTGTTGAACCTGGTGGGCGCGTTGCTGTCGGTCGAGGTCGCCAAGACCATCTCCGGCGGGATCGTGGACGACGCGCTGATCACGCCCGCGATCGTGTTCGGCGGCCTGATCGGCGCGATCATGTGGAACCTGGTGACCTGGTACGTCGGGTTGCCGTCCAGCTCGTCGCACGCCCTGTTCGGCGGGCTGATCGGGGCGACCTGGGTCGCGTCCGGCGCGGACGCGGTGCACTTCGGCAAGGTCGTGGACAAGGTGGTGGCCCCGGCGATCGCCGCGCCGCTGGTCGCGGGCATCGTGGCGCTGCTCGCCACCTACCTGACCTACCGGCTGACCCGGCGCGGCCGCGCCTCGGTGAACGACAAGGGGTTCAAGGCCGGGCAGATCGCGTCGGCCGCGCTCATGTCGCTCGCGCACGGCACGAACGACGCGCAGAAGACCATGGGCATCATCACGCTCACGCTGATCACCGCGGGCACCCTCGCGCCCGGCTCGGAGCCGCCGCTGTGGGTGATCCTGAGCGCGGCGATCGCGATCGCGCTGGGCACCTACCTGGGCGGGTGGCGCATCACGCACACCCTGGGCAAGGGCCTGACCACGATCGAGGCGCCGCAGGGCTTCGCGGCGCAGACGAGCGCGGCGACCGTGATCATGGCGTCGTCGCACCTCGGGTTCGCGCTGTCCACGACGCACGTCGCGTCCGGCGGGATCATGGGCTCCGGCCTCGCCCGCGAGCGCGACGGCGTGCGGTGGGGCGTGGCGGGTCGGATGGCCGCGGCGTGGGGGTTGACGTTGCCGGCGGCGGGCCTCGTGGGCGCGGTCGCGGGCAAGGTCGCCTCGCTGGGCACGGCGGGCGTGGTGGCCGTGGCGGTGGTCGGGATCGGCGTGTCGCTGGTGATCTGGCTGCTGTCGCGCCGGGAGCCGGTGCGGCCCGAGCACCTGGTGGACGAGATCGCGGCGCAGGCCGAGACGCACAAGGTGGCGGCGTGAAGATCGACTGGGCGGCGTTGGGCGCCGTGTTCGGGGTGAGCCTCGCGGTGGTGTTGGGGCTGGTCCTGCTGTTCTCCGGAGGGCTGCGGGCCTGGTCGGCGCGGGAGGCGGCGCAGCAGCGGCAGGCGTCGACCGCGCTGCCGACGGCCGCGGCGGCGGCCTGCCTGTTGGCGTGCGTGACCGTAGTGTTGTTCGGCATCTACTTGATCGTGGCGGGCTGACCCTCCTGCCGACGTGCCGGCGGGCTACGGTGTTCGTCGATGACCGATCCAGCCCGCCTCCCCACGTCCCCCGCGCGGTTCGGCCTGACCGAGGCGCGCAGCGGTGAACACCTGCGTGCCGCCGGCTGGTGGGAGGGGCGGCGGCCCAGCGAGGGCAACGAACCGATCCTCGTGGCGCTGTCCCGCAGCCCGGACCCGGACCTCGCGCTGCGCGGGGTCGACCGGCTGCGCGTCGCGCTCGGCGACCGGTGGTCCGAGCTGGACGGGGCGCTGCGGGACGGCGAGGCGTTGCGCGGGCGGCTGCTGGCCGTGCTCGGCTCGTCCACCGCGCTGTCGGACTTCCTGATCGCCAACCCGGATCGCTGGCACGGCCTGGTCGACCCGGACCCGGTGGACCCGGCCGCGTTCGCGCCGACCCTGGTCGCCGCGGTGGACGGGCTGACCGGCGCGGACGCCGTGCGGGCGCTGCGGCTGGAGTACCGGGCGCTGCTGTGCCGGATCGCCGCCGACGACCTGGCGCACGTGGTCGAGCCCGAGCAGCGGTACGTCAGCTACGACGAGGTCACGGCCCTGCTGTCGGAGCTGGCCGTGGCCGCGTTGCGGGCCGCGCTGGACGTCGCCGCGCGGCAGGTGCCGCGGTCGGACGAGTGCCGGCTCGCGGTGATCGCGATGGGCAAGTGCGGCGCGCGGGAGCTGAACTACGTCAGCGACGTCGACGTGGTGTTCGTCGGCGAGGGCGACCTGGCCGTGGCGACCCGGCTCGCCGGCGCGCTGATGCAGGTCGCGGGCCAGGCGTGCTTCGAGGTGGACGCGGCGCTGCGGCCGGAGGGCAAGGCGGGCGCGCTGGTGCGCACGCTGGACGGCCACGCCACCTATTACCAGCGGTGGGCGCGGACGTGGGAGTTCCAGGCGCTGCTCAAGGCCCGGCCGGTCGCCGGCGACGAGGAGCTGGGCGCGCGGTACATGGACGTGGTGCGGCCCCTGGTGTGGACGGCCGCAGAACGCGAGAACTTCGTGCCCGACGTGCAGGCCATGCGCCGCCGCGTCGAGGACCACGTGCCGGTGGACCTGACCGACCGGGAGCTGAAGCTCGGCCGGGGCGGGCTGCGCGACGTGGAGTTCGCCGTGCAGCTGTTGCAGCTCGTGCACGGGCGCGGCGACGAGGAGCTGCGCATCACCACGACCACCCAGGCGTTGGCCGCGCTGGGCCGGGGCGGGTACGTGGGCCGCGCGGACGCCGCCGACTTCGGCCGCGCCTACCGGTTCCTGCGCACGCTGGAGCACCGCTTGCAGTTGCAGCGGTTGCTGCGCACGCACCTGTTCCCGGCGGACGACGACGCGGCCGGGTTGCGGTGGCTGGCGCGGGCGGCCGGGTTGCAGGCCGAGGGCGGGCAGTCGGAGAGCCAGGTGCTGCTCGCCGAGTTCCGCAAGCGCGCCAACCAGGTGCGCCGGCTGCACGAGAAGCTGTTCTACCGGCCGCTGCTCCAGGCGGTGGCGAACGTGCCGACCGAGGCGTTGCGGCTGACCACGTCCCAGGCGGCGGCGCGGCTGGCCGCGCTGGGGTACGCCGCGCCCGACGGCGCGTTGAAGCACATCGAGGCGTTGACCCGGGGCGTGTCCCGGCGGGCGCGGATCCAGACGGCGCTGCTGCCCGTGCTGCTGGACCTGTTCGCCACCACCCCGGACCCGGACCGGGGGCTGCTGGCGTACCGGAAGGTGTCGGAGGCGTTGGCCGAGACGCCCTGGTACCTGCGGCTGCTGCGGGACGAGGGCACCGTGGTGGACCGGCTGGCCGCGCTGCTGGGCACGTCGAAGCTCGTGCCCGACCTGCTGGTGCGGGCCCCGGAGGTGCTGCCGCTGCTGGCCGACACCGACGCGCTCGTCGGCCGCGACCCGATGACCATCGGCAACCCGCTGCGCAGCGCCGTGTCCCGCTACAGCGACCTGGACCGCGCGGTGACCGCCGCCCGGTCGCTGCGCCGCCAGGAGCTGCTGCGGGTGGCGTCGGCGGACCTGCTCGGGCTGGTGCCGCTGCGCACGGTGTGCGTGTCGCTGTCCGAGGTGTGGGTGGCGGTGCTGCAGGCCGCGCTGGACGCGGTGGTGCGGTCCTCGGGCGAGCCGTTGGCGTCGATCGCGGTCATCGGCATGGGCCGGCTCGGCGGTCGGGAGCTGGGGTACGGCTCGGACGCCGACGTGATGTTCGTGTGCGAGCCGGCGGCGGGCGTGAGCGACCCGGACGCCGCCCGGTACGCCTCGTCGGTGGTGGAGCAGGTGCGGCGGCTGCTCAGCGCGCCCAGCCAGGACCCGCCGTTGCAGGTGGACGCCGACCTGCGGCCGGAGGGCAGGCAGGGGCCGCTGGTGCGCACGCTCGACTCGTACCGCGCGTACTACGCGCAGTGGGCCGAGCTGTGGGAGGCGCAGGCGCTGCTGCGGGCGCGGGTCATCGGCGGCGACGCGGACCTCGGCGCGCGGTTCATCGGGATGATCGACCCCGTGCGCTACCCCGCGAAGGGCCTGGACGCGAACGCCGTGCGGGAGATCCGGCGCATCAAGGCCCGCGTCGAGGCCGAACGGCTGCCGCGCGGGGCCGACCCGTCCACGCACACGAAACTGGGGCGCGGCGGGCTCGCCGACGTCGAGTGGACCGTGCAGCTCCTCCAGCTCCAGCACTCGTTCGAGGTGCCCGGTCTGCGCACGCCGTCGACCGTGCGCGGGCTGCGCGCCGCGACCGAGGCCGGGCTGGTGTCGCCCGACGACTCCTCGGCGCTGATGGACGCGTGGGTGATGGCCACCAGGGCGCGCAACGCCGTCATGCTCGTGCGGGGCAAGGCCGCGGACCAGCTGCCCACGGTCGGGCGCGACCTGGCCGCGGTGGCGTCGGCGATGGGGCACGCGGGCGACCCCGGCGGGTTCCTGGACGCCTACCGGCGCACGACCCGGCGTGCGCGGGCCGTGGTCGAGCGCATCTTCTACGGTTCCTGAACACTGGGGTTCGTGAAAGCGATCGCGCAGACCGAATTCGGAGATGCCGACGTCCTCGTGGTGCGGGAGCTGCCGGACCCGCCGATCGCGCTGGACCAGGTGCTGGTCGAGGTGCGTGCCGCGGGGGTGAACCCGGTCGACCGGCTGGTGCGCATGGGGTACGTGGCGGGGTCGATGCCGTGCCACTTCCCGCTGGTGCCCGGCTGGGACGTGGCCGGCGTGGTGCGGGCCGTGGGGCCCGCCGTGGACGGGTTCGCCGTCGGGGACGAGGTGTTCGGCTACCAGCGCAAGGACCACGTGCAGCACGGGACGTACGCGGAGCTGGTGGCGGCCACCGAGCGGGGGCTCGCGCACAAGCCGGCGTCGTTGTCGTTCGTGGAGGCGGGCGGGCTCGCGCTGACCGGGCTCACGGCGTTGCAGGCGTTGCGCAAGGTCGGGGTGTCGGCCGGCGACACGGTGCTGGTGCACGCCGCCGCGGGCGGTGTCGGGCACCTGGCCGTGCAGGTGGCGCGCATCCTCGGCGCGTCACGGGTGATCGGCACGGCGTCGCCGCGCAACCACGACTTCCTGCGGTCGCTGGGCGTCGAGCCGGTGTCCTACGGCGACGCGCTGGTGGACAACGTGGCCGAGCTGGTCGGCGGCGACGGGCTGGTCGACGTGGCGTTCGACTGCGTCGGCGGCGCGGCGCTCAACGACTCGCCGGCGCTCGTGCGCGACCCGGCCCGGATCGTGTCCATCGTGGACACCAACGTGCTGGAGCTGGGCGGGCGGTACGCCTACGCCAAGCCCGTGCGGGAGGACCTGGACTGGCTGGCCGGCCACGCGGGCGCGGGCGAGCTGAAGGTCGAGGTGCAGCAGACGTTCCCGCTCGACCAGGCCGCCGAGGCGCACCGGCTGCTGGAGGGCAGGCACGTGCGGGGCAAGGTCGTGCTGACCGTGTGACGGGTGGTGAAGGGCCCTCGTCCGGGCCGAGGGCCCTTCCGCCGGCTCACTCCTCGTGCGGGACGGAGGTGAGCAGTTCGACGATCCACTCCTCGACGAGCGAGTCCTCGGACTCCTCGTCCGCGACGAGCCGGTTCGACACCCGGACGCCGAGACCGAGCACGTCGGCGGCGCCGATCGCCTCGATCGCCTCGGCGGCGGAGTCGAAGATGTTGGTGGACAGCACCTGGGCGGGGGTTGCGACGTCTTCAGACACGGCGCGACCCTAGCCGCCCACCTCGAAAGGGGGATGGGCAGCCCTGGTGTCGACGGCGCGCTCACGGAGGGCTACGCAGCGTCGAACCGGGGTCCGTGCGCATTGACTATCGGCGTTGCTTGTGCCGAGACTATCGACGCTTATGGGGGAGTTCCCCGCGTGCGCCCGGACGAAGGACGTCATGGCCGAGACCCACCGCAGGAAGAGCAACGCGGTCCTGAAGATCAGCCTGGTCGTGCTCGGCGTGCTGGTCCTGCTCGGGGTGATCCAGGCGGTCACCGCGGGCACGGTCGGCGTGGGCGCGCTGAGCGTCACCCTGCGCGAGACCCCCTCGCCCTCGCCGATACCCACCGCCGCGGCCGAGGAGTCCGTCGCGCTGGACGGCGCGGTGGGCGCGGCGCCGTCGTCCTCCGGAGCGGAACCGGCCGCGGAGCCGAAGGTCCTCAGCGGGTCGTGGACGCAGGCGCGCGGCCTGCTCACCGTGGAGGTCACGAAGGTGGAGAACGTGGGCGGCCGGGTCAAGGTGTTCGTCACCGCGGTCAACGCCAGCACCGCGAAGATGGACCTGCCGGTCGCGTCCGTGTCCGCGGTCGACGACACGGGTCGGGAGTACGGGGCGTCGCTGTCGACCAGCCGGTGGCCGGTGTCGATCGGGAACAACGCGGGCATCAACGGCTACCTGGAGCTGGACAAGCCGGTCGGCGCGGAGAGCAGCACGTTCTCGCTCACGTTCGCCGGGATCGTCGGCCGGCTCGCGCCCACCGGCGGCTCGGTCACCGTCACCGGCATCCCGATCCCCAAGTAGGTGGACGTCCTCATCGGTGTCGCGCTGGGGCTGCTGGGCCTGTGGGTCCTGCTGGTCCTGGGCCTGTTCCTGGTCCGGCCGCGCGGCAACGCGCTGACCCTGGCGATCCGCCTGCTGCCCGACGTGCTGCGCCTGGTGGCGCGCCTGGCCCGGGACGACCGCGTGCCCCGTTCGGCGCGCGTGCGGCTGTGGCTACTGCTGGGCTACCTCGCCCTGCCGTTCGACCTGGTGCCCGACTTCATCCCCGTCCTGGGGTACGCGGACGACGCGATCGTGGTCAGCTGGGTGCTGCGCTCCGTGATCCGTTCCGTGGGGCCGGAGGTGGTGACCGAACTGTGGCCGGGCACGCCGGAGGGCCTACTCATCGTGCGCCGGCTGACGCGGACCTAGCGCCACCGGGGCCCCACGCGCGCACGACCCGGTCGAGGACCGTCATGCTCGTGACGACGGCACCGGGCCTCTCCGCCGCGAACCGTTCGGCCTTCCCCGGCTTGTTGGCGTACCCGATCGCCCGGGTGCCCGCCGCGCGGGCGGCGTGCAGGTCGGTGGCGGAGTCGCCGACCAGCGCGCACCTCGCCGGCGGCACCGCGAGGGCCTCGACGGCCTGGCTGACGAGGTGCGGACTCGGCTTGAGCAGGGCCGGGTCCGGCTCCGTGCGGGCGGAAACCGCGTGCACCAGGCCCGCGAGGCCGTGCAGGCGGAGGTAGGCGTCCACGGCTGCCCGGGAGTTGTTGCTGACGACCGCGAGCTTCCGCCCGGTCGCGTGCCAGGCGCGGACGAGGTCGTGCGCGCCCGGCGTCGGGGTCGCGGTGGCGGCGGCTTCCAGCTCGTGGGCGCGTAGCGCGGCCTGGACGGTTCGCGCCTCCTCGACGCCCAGGGTGGCGGCGTGGCGGAAGACGTCGAACGGGTCGCCGGTCCCCTCGATCCCGGCGGGCAGGTCGGCGGCCAGGAGTCGGCGGAGCCGGTCGGCCACGTGACGCGCGGGGAGGTTGGCGAACAGGGCGCAGACGGGGCCGTCGAAGTCGAGCAGGAGCGCGTCGGCGGTCGTGAGGACGGCGTGCGGGGTCACCGCCTCATGGTGTGCCACGGGTTCCGGGCGGGAAGGCCGAGGGCCGGGTGACTGTGGCAG
>NZ_JBHYXZ010000220.1:0-11205 GCF_042752395.1 Actinosynnema sp. NPDC059335
CCCGCCGGCCCCGGCCGACGGGCGCGCGGCGGGACGACTAGCCGCGAGCCGCGTAGGCGGTGACTTCCATCGGGGTCTCGACGTCCCGGAAATCGGGCTTGACCCAGGGGCGCTTCTCGGGCTCGGTGGTCATGCGCTACTCCTCGGATGTCGGTGCTTTCCGTGGGGCGGCGGTAACCCACCGTAGTGCCTCCGGCGGTCACCGCGCTAGTTGCGGGCGGCGGGCATGCGCCTCAACTGTTCCAGCACCACCGGATCCTGCAACTGCATCCACCGGATCACCTCGGTGTAGGTCGCGCACACCGTCTCCGGCTTGGCGCACACCTCGCCCAGGAAGCCCTCCACCGCGTTGCCGAACGCGCCGCCGGCCCACTCGTTGAAGTGGTTGCCGATCACCATCGGGGCTCGGTTGCCGTTGAACGCCGCCTGGTACACCGAGCGGTAGGTGTCCAGCACGATCCGGGTGTAGTCGCCGGACCGGTCCGGTTCGTCCTTCGCGCCGTTGAGCGCGTACCAGAGGTTGAAGTCCATCATCACGACCTGCTTGCCCAGCGCGGGCACGCGCACCTCCGGCATGGGGAACTCCCACAGCCCCTCGTGCACGAACGGCCACACCACGCCGAGGCTCACGTGGCTGGTGTCGTAGGCCATCCCGTGCCCGCGCATGGCCGGGAACGCCTGCGGCCAGTCGCCCTCCAGGCACGGCGTCCGCCCGCCGCGCACGGCCGCCGGGTCCAGCCTGAACCCCTGCTGCCGCGCCTGCTCCACGATGGCGAAGAACTGGTCGAGTTCCCGGTTCCACTGGTCGGTGGTCCAGGTGCCCACGTTCGGCTCGTCGCCGACGCAGAAGTGGCCGTTGTAGTGGGTGCCGATCTCGTGGCCCGCGTCGATGGCGGCGTTGAGGTACTCGATGCGCAGCGCCACGTCCGCCCGGCTGCCGCCGAACCCGATGGACGACGACCCGCGCGGGTGGCCGGGGCCGGTGTAGCGGGCGGCGTCCGCGTCGGGCACCAGGTACACGCCCGACAGCAGCCCCGTGACGTGCGCGTTCACCTGTTTCGCCAGCGGCATGATCCGGTCCCAGTGCGGCTTGGACGCCGCGCCGTCGAACGAGAACAGCACGAACTGCGGCGGCTTCTCGCCGGGGTGCATGCGCCGCATCCACGCGGGCGGCGAGGCCGCGGCGGGCACGGTCGGCGGGGCGGCGGTGGTCCCCGTGGGGCCCGTCGCGCGCGGCGCCATCGGCAGCGGCGCGGCCACGTCGCCCGCGTCGTGCCCCGGTCGGGGTTCGCGGGCCCCCAGCACCGCCAGCACCACGAGGGTGAGTGCCAGCGCGACGCCCGTGCTCAGCCAGCCCCATCGCTTCACGACAACAAGACGACCGGGCGTGTCCGGAGGTTGCCCCACCGTGACCGAACCACGGAGCGTGACGCGTCAGGCGACGGGCGTCGCGGTCACCACCTGGTTCTCCTCGTAGCCCGTCTCGCCGCCGACCCACCGGCCGCCGCAGGTCACCAGCACCAGCCGCGGCTCGCCGCGCGGCCCGAACAGCTCGACCGCCCGGGCCGGCAGCGCGTCCTTGCGCACCGCCTCGACCCGGCTGACCTGGAACGCGAACGTCCGGCCCGCCGTGTCGGCCACGGTCACCCGCTGCCCGACCGCCATCCGCCACAGCTCGTCGAACGGGCCGGTCACGCCCTTCCAGTTGACGTGCCCGGCGAGCACCGTCGCGCCCTCGGCCGCGCCGAGGTCCACGCCCCACCACGTCGCCTCGCCCACGCCCTCCGGGATCGGCAGCGCGCCGTCGGCGGTGACCTCCGCCCGCACCAGCGTCGCCAGGCCGCCGCCGGGCAGCCGCACCGTGCCCGGCTGCTGCTTCGGCGGGTCGGCCGGCGGCGGGGGAGCGGCGGGGGTCTCGGTCGGCGGCGCGGCGGGCGGGTTCGCGCCGACCGGCATGCCCGCCAGGTCCACGCCGCGCCCGGAGCGCGCGCTGTCACCCAACGGGTGCGGCACCACGGCGTCGCCGGGGGTCGGCGCGCCCGTCGACACGACCTCGGGCGCGCGGGTGGCGACGAGCGCGGCGGAGGCGAGCAGGGCCGCCACCGCCGCGCCGGTCAACAACGCCTTCACGAGCGCGCGGTCGCCCGCCGCCGGACCACCAGGCCGAGCAGCGTCGCGCCGATCAGCACGATGCCGCCGAACCCGACCAGCGCGCCGGTCGACACCTCGGTCGTGTACGCCGCCCTGGCGACCACGCCGGAGCCCTCGGAGCCGGCGTGGATGGTGATCGGCACCACCGGCTTGTCCGGTTTGTTCTCCAGCGTCGGTTCCAGCACCTTGCCGGGCTCGACCGTCCCGCACGCCTTGGGCGGCGCGTTCGGGTCGAAGAACTCCTCGTAGCCCTTGATCGGCGCGACCTCGATCACGCAGATCTCCTGCGGCGTGCGCAGGTCGGGCACCTCCGCGGTGCCGTCCGCGCCGGTCTGGAGCACGAGCGGGGCGCCCTCGGGCCCGGTCAGGTCGGTGTCGTCCTGCCGCTTCGCGGGCGTCGAGCCGTCCGGGCCGGTGATCTTCAGCGTCACGCCGGCCAGCGGCTTGCGGGTCTCGGAGTCGACCTTGACCACCTTCACCACGCCCGGCGGGGTCTTCGCCGTGGTGGTCGCGTTGGCGGTCAGCTTCTTCTCGCCGCCGGTGGTGACGATCCGCTGCATGTCCCGGTCGGCCGGCACGTGGACCCGCGGCCGGTCGGCCGGGCTGTCCAGCCGCACCGTGACCGACGGGTTCGGCCCGGTCGGCACGACCTTCACCGACAGCGCCTTGCCGTCGGTCGGCGTGGCCAGCTCGCCGGACGCCCCGCCGCTCTCCAGGGTCGCGTCGGCCAGCTCCACCGTCACCGGCGCGCCGGCCACCTGGCCGCCGTCGGTCTTGGTGATGTCCACCACCCACTCGCCGGGCGTGCCGATGACCTGCGGCTCCTTCGGCGCGGTCACCTTGGCCGCCCACGGGCCGCGGTTGGCCTCGGCCTCGGCCCGCAGCCGGTCCACCGCCTGCTGCGCCTGGCCGAAGCGGGCCAGCTGCCGGTAGTGGAAGCCCTCGTCGTAGGCGATGTGCCGGAAGTCGCTGGCGGGGTCCAGCGAGATGCCGGCCGCCGGGTCCTCGTACGCCGTCCACGAGTGGAGCAGGTGGGCCAGCGCGGCCGACTCGTCAGGCGACTGGGTGTTCGCGTACCTCAACAGGAGGTACGAGATGTTGCCCGCGACGTCGTCGGGCAGCTTCGCGCCGCCCTTGGACAGCAGCTCGTCGCCCTCCTGGTACTCCACCTTGCTGTCCGGCGCGAGCAGCGAGTACTGCACGCACCACACCTGCCGGCCCCGCCAGATGTAGGAGCCGAGCCAGTCACCGCCCGCCGGTTTGCCGGCGTACCCCTGGGGGTCGGTCTCGTGCCCGAAACCCTGCTTGACCTCGGGCTGCGCGCCGGCCGCACCGGGCACGGCGAGCAGGGCCAGACCGGTCGCGAGCACCGCGCCCGCGAGTCGTCTCCACCTCATGATGTCCTGAACCCCTCGGGCGAGCCGGTGGGCTTCGCCGGTCGGTCGGAAACTGCCGGGCTGAGCGTTACGGGTTCGTGAGGAGTTCGACAAGCCACCAGCGGAGTGGATCGCGACTACGCTCCGCAGCGCGGGGTGTGGATCCGAGATCGACAGCCCGAGTAAAGTCGCTTTTACCCGACGGGAACCGATCGACTCGTGTGGTCGTTGAACCCCGTGACGGCGTCAGCACGCCACAGGAGGACGAGGTGCGTACCACCAGCAACCCCGCGTTCCGCAACCTGCCGACCGGCGGCGGTAGCGGTAACTACGCAGGATTCGGCCAGCCCTACGGCCAGCAGTACCCGCCGCAGCAGTACGGCGGCTACCAGGGCGCGCCGCCCACCACCGGCGAGCGCCCGATCACCATCGACGACGTGGTGACCAAGACCGCCACGACCCTCGGCGTCGCCCTGGTCACCGGGTTCGTCTCGGCGTGGCTCGTGCTGTCCGGGCAGATCGCGCCGTTCGCGCTCGCGGTCCCCGGCATGCTCGTCGGCCTGGTCCTCGCGCTGGTCATCATCTTCAAGCGCACGCCCAGCGGCCCGATGGTGCTCGCCTACTCGGCGGCGGAGGGTGTGTTCCTCGGCGCCATCACCGGCGTCTTCGAGGCGATCTTCCCCGGCATCGCGTGGCAGGCGATCCTCGGCACGTTCGGCGTGTTCGGCGCGATGCTCGTGGTCTACAAGACCGGTGCGATCCGCGTCACCCCGCGCCTGACCAAGTGGATCATCGGCGCGACCGTCGGCGTGGTCGTGCTCATGCTCGGCAACCTGCTGCTCGGGCTGTTCGGCGTGAACATGGGCCTGCGCGACGGCGGCACGCTGGCGATCGTCTTCAGCCTCGTCGTGATCGGCATCGCGGCGTTCAGCTTCCTGCTGGACTTCGAGGCGGCCAACGAGATGATCCGCAGCGCGCTCCCGGCCAAGTACGCCTGGCTCGCCGCGTTCGGCCTGATGACCACCCTGGTCTGGCTGTACCTGGAGATCCTGCGCCTGCTGTCGTACTTCCAGAACGACTGACCCACCGCACACCGAAGGGCGTCCCGGCTCCCGGGGCGCCCTTCGCGCGTGTCCTACCTCCAGAACGCGCGTGTCCTACGTTCAGAACGCGCGTGTCCTACGTTCAGAACGCGTGAGTCCTACGTTCAGGACCCGAGAGTCCTACGTTCAGGACCCCTGAGTTCAACGCTCAGGACGTCGACGCGGCCGCGTCAGTCCCGCCACCGGTCGACCTCGCCCAGTTCCGACCCCACCTCGACCAGGCACGGCACGCACAGCGCCCCGCCCGGCGACCGCGTCACCAGCTCCGGCGGCACGGAGTGGGCGCACGCCGCCTCGAAGTACGCCTCCGACACCTGCTCCACGGCGAACGCGTGGCACAGCAGGTCGTACCCGCTGTGCCACCACACGTACGTCATCACGACCCCCGACCTCCTACTGAAGGGTAGGACGTCGGGTAACGGTATTCGTGACGTGGTTCAGCTCAACCGTTCGATGACCATCGCCATGCCCTGGCCGCCGCCGACGCACATGGTCTCCAGGCCGAACTGCTTGTCGTGGAACTGCAGCGAGTTGATCAGCGTGGTGGTGATCCGCGCGCCGGTCATCCCGAACGGGTGACCCACGGCGATCGCGCCGCCGTTGACGTTGAGCCGGTCCAGGTCGATCCCCAGATCGCGGTACGACGGGATGACCTGCGCCGCGAACGCCTCGTTGATCTCCACCAGGTCGATGTCGGAGATCGACATCCCGGCCCGCGCGAGCGCCCGCCGCGACGCCTCGACCGGCCCGAGGCCCATGATCTCCGGCGACAGCCCGGACACGCCGGTCGACACGATCCGCGCCAGCGGCGTGATGCCCAGCTCCTTCGCCTTCACGTCGCTCATGACCACCAAGGCCGCCGCGCCGTCGTTCAGCGGGCAGCAGTTGCCCGCCGTGACCCGCCCGTCCGGACGGAACACCGGCTTGAGCCCCGACACGCCCTCCATCGTCACGCCCGGCCGCGGCCCGTCGTCGGCGGACACGACGGTGCCGTCCGGCAGCGTCACGGGCGTGATCTCGCGCGCCCAGAAGCCGTTCGCGATGGCCTTCTCGGCGAGGTTCTGCGACCGCACGCCGAACTCGTCCATCTCCTGCCGCGTCACGCCCTTGGCCAGCGCCAGGTTCTCCGCGGTCTGGCCCATGGCGATGTAGATGTCGGGCAGCTGCCCGTTCTCCCGCGGGTCGACCCACTCCGACGCGCCGGACTCGGCCACGGCCGCCGTGCGGGCCTCGGCGTCGGCGAACACCGGGTTGTGGGTGCCCGGCCACGAGTCGGACGACCCGCGCGCGAAGCTCGACACCGTCTCCACGCCGGCGCTGATGAACACGTCGCCCTCGCCCGCCTTGATGGCGTGCAGCGCCATCCGGGTCGTCTGCACGCTCGACGCGCAGTACCGGGTCACCGTGGTGCCCGGGAGGTTGTCGTACCCCGCGAGCACGGCCACCACGCGGCCCATGTTGAAGCCCTGCTCGCCGCCGGGCAGGCCGCAGCCGAGCATGAGGTCGTCGATGTCGTTCGGGTCGAGCTGCGGCACCTTGGCCAGCGCGGCCCTGAGGACCTGCACGGTCAGGTCGTCGGCGCGGATGTCCTTCAGCGAGCCCTTGCCGGCGCGCCCGATGGGCGACCGGGCGGCGGAGACGATCACGGCCTCAGGCATTACGGAACTCCTTTGTTTCGCCGCAACGTGTGACGTGCAGCCTAGTTAACGCCCGTTCAGCGCGGCCACCACTCGTGACGAAGGACGCCGCACAGCGGGGCGAGCAGGATCGACGTCGCCGCCTCGTACCCGGTCGCGCTCGGGTGGAACCGGTCCCCGCTGAAGTAGTCGGCGTGCCGCGCCCGGAACTCGGCGGCCAGCAGGTCGCCCAGCGCGACCGCCACGCCGCCCGCCCGCTCCACCTCCACCCGCTGCGCCCGCGCCAGCCGCCGCGACCAGTCCCGCGCCACCGACCGCAGCGGCTCGGCGATCGGCCGCACCGTGCCCAGGTCCGGGCACGTGCCCACGACGACACCCACCCCGGCGTCCCGCAACCGCCGCACCTGCGCGCCCAGCAGCGCCGCCGACCCCGGGATCGACATCCGCGTGGTCACGTCGTTCGCCCCGACCACCACCAGCGCCACGTCCGGCGGGTCGGCCAGCACCCGGTCCACCTGCGCGACCAGGTCGCGCGTCGTCGACCCGGAGATCGCGTGCGTCTCCAGCCGCACCGGCACGCCGACCTCGTCCGACAGCCCGTTCGCCAGCACCACGCCCGGCAGCTGGGCCGGGTCGTCCACGCCCAGCCCGGCCGCCATCGAGTCGCCGAGCACCGCGAACCGCACCGGCGGCCCCTCGCCGGACCCGTGCACCCCGTCCGCCCGCAACGGCGGCGCGTCGGGCACCCCGATCACCGCCCGAGCCCGCCGCGACTGCTCGGTGAACAGCCCGTACGCCACCCCGGTCAACCCGCCCAACACCCCCGCGACCACCGCGAGGAGCCGGAACCCCCGCATCGCCGACCTCCCTCGTCCCACCCCATCGTCCACCGGGCCGGACGCCGCGCCACCGATATACGCTCAGCGCGTCCTCTCAAGAAGTGGAAGGTCCGTCGTGGAGTACGTCGAGAGCGTCGTAGACCTGGTCGGCAACACGCCGCTGGTGAAGCTCAACGCGGTGGCCGAGGGACTCCGGCCGCTGATCCTCGCCAAGGTCGAGTACCTCAACCCCGGCGGCAGCGTGAAGGACCGCATCGCGCTGCGCATGGTCGAGGCGGCCGAGCGCAGCGGCGAGCTGAAGCCCGGTGGCACCATCGTCGAGCCCACCTCGGGCAACACCGGCGTCGGCCTGGCGCTCGTGGCCCAGCGCAAGGGCTACAAGTGCGTCTTCGTCTGCCCGGACAAGGTCAGCGTGGACAAGCGCAACGTGCTCAAGGCGTACGGCGCGGAGGTCGTGGTGTGCCCGACCGCGGTCGCGCCCGAGCACCCGGACTCCTACTACAACGTCTCCGACCGCCTGGTGGCCGAGATCCCCGGCGCGTGGAAGCCGAACCAGTACGCCAACCCGGAGAACCCGGCCAGCCACTACCACGGCACGGGTCCGGAGGTGTGGCGGCAGACCGAGGGCCGGGTCACGCACTTCGTCGCGGGCGTCGGCACCGGCGGCACGATCTCCGGCACCGGCCGGTACCTCAAGGAGGTCTCCGAGGGCCGCGTGAAGATCATCGGCGCGGACCCGGAGGGCTCGGTCTACTCCGGCGGCACCGGCCGGCCGTACCTGGTCGAGGGCGTCGGCGAGGACTTCTGGCCGGACGCCTACGACCGCACGGTGTGCGACGAGATCGTCGCGGTGAGCGACGCGGACTCGTTCGAGATCACCCGCCGGCTCGCGCGCGAGGAGGGGCTGCTCGTCGGCGGCTCGTGCGGCATGGCCGTGGCGGCGGCGCTGCGCGTGGCCGAGACCGCGGGCCCCGACGACGTGATCGTGGTGCTGCTGCCCGACGGCGGCCGCGGCTACCTGTCGAGCGTGTTCAACGACAAGTGGATGGCGCAGTACGGCTTCCTGTCGCCCGACACGTCCGGCGCGACCGTCGGGGACGTGTTGCGGCGCAAGGACGGCACCGTGCCCGACCTGGTGCACGGCCATCCCAACGAGACGGTCGCCGAGGCCGTGGCGATCATGCGCGAGTACGGCGTCTCCCAGATGCCCGTCGTCAACGCCGAGCCGCCGGTCATGGCGGCCGAGGTCGCGGGCGCGGTCAACGAGCGGGACCTGCTCGACGCGCTGTTCACCGGCAAGGCCCAGCTGACCGACCGGCTGGACCGGCACATGTCGTTGAAACTGCCCACGATCGGCGCGGGCGAGTCGATCAGCTCGGCCATGCAGGCACTGTCCTCAGCGGACGGTGCGCTCGTGCTGGAGGACGGCAAGCCCGCCGGGGTGGTCACCCGGCAGGACATCCTGGGTTTCCTCGCAGGTCGCTGACCGGTTGTTCGACCGACGTCGACGTGTCCCGATCGTCATCGGGGATCGGGACGCGTTGACCGGTTGCGCGTGGCCAGGGCGGTCGCATCCGCTAGCGTTGGCCACCGACTCACGTACCTACGGCCCGTGCCAAGGGGGTTGGAAACTCCGATGAACGCTCCGCAGCCGCCAGGGAACCAGCAGTTCGGCGGTCAAAACCAGCAGGAGCAGGGGCAGGGTGCCCAGCCCCCGAACGCCGACGCGACGCAGGTCGTGCCGAGCGGTGGCCAGCCGCCTGCCTTCCCGCCGCCGGAGGCGACCCAGGTCGTGCCGTCCGGCCAGCAGCCCCCGTCGAACCCGGACGCGACGCAGGTCGTGGCGCCGGGCACGGGGCAGCAGCCGCCGTCGAACCCCTACGGCCAGCCGGCGCAGCAGCCGGGCTCCGGCGGGTTCCCGGCCCAGCAGCCGCCGCCCTACGGGCAGCAGCCGCCCGCGCAGTACGGCCAGCAGCCGTACGGGCAGCAGCCGTACGGGCAGCAGCCGCCGTCCAACCCGTACGGCCAGCCGCAGGCGAACCCGTACGCGCAGCAGCAGCCGTCCAACCCCTACGGCCAGCCCGCGGTGGCCAACCCGTACGGCCAGCCGCAGCAGGCGTGGGGCGCGCAGCCGGGCTACGGCGCGCAGCCCGCTTACGGCGCGCCCGCCGGCGGTTACGCGGAGTGGGGCAGCCGCGCGGTCGGCGCGTTGATCGACTACGCCGCGCCCGGCCTGGTCGTGGGCATCCTGGCGTTCATCGGCGGGGTCAGCGGCGACCCGACGATCGCGCTGATCCTGAGCGGCATCGCGTACCTGGGCCTGATCGGCTTCATCATCTACAACTCGTGGTACCTGGCGGGGACCACGGGGCAGTCGATGGGCAAGAAGATCGCCAAGGTGAAGCTGATCAAGGAGGAGACGGGGCAGCCGATCGGCTTCGGCAACGCCTTCGTCCGGCACCTGTGCCACTTCGTCGACTCGCTGCCCTGCTACGCGGGCTGGTTCGCGCCCCTGTGGGAGGTCAAGAAGCAGACGTGGGCCGACAAGATCATGGGCACGGTCGTGGTCAACGCGCCCCAGGCCGCGGGCCCCGGCGGCTACCCCGGCACGGGCGGGTACGGCCAGCAGCCGAACCCCTACGGCCAGCCGCCCGCGTCCAACCCGTACGGCCAGCCGCAGCAGCAGAACCCGTACGGCCAGCAGCCGCCCCAGCAGTGGTGAGGTAGCCCGTCTGTTCACCCGACCGCCCGTCGGCCATCCGGTCGACGGGCGGTTGATTTTTCGGCCGCCGTACCCTAGACGCATGACGGACACCGGCCACTACGGTTTCGCGACCAGGGCTATCCACGCCGGGCAGGACCCTGACCCGACCACGGGCTCGGTCATCGTGCCGATCCACGCCACCTCCACCTACGCGCAGGACGGCGTCGGCGGGCTGCGGAGCGGGTTCGAGTACTCCCGCACCGGCAACCCGACCCGTGCCGCGCTGGAGGAGTGCCTGGCGGCGCTCGAAGGCGGGCGGCACGCCAGGGCGTTCGGCTCCGGCATGGGCGCGACCGACGCGGCCCTGCGCGCCATGCTCCGTCCCGGCGACCACGTCGTGATCCCGAACGACGCCTACGGCGGCACGTTCCGGCTGATCGACAAGGTGCTGTCGCACTGGGGCGTCGAGCACACCCCGGCCGCGCTGTCCGACGTCGACGCGGTGCGTGCGGCGATCCGGCCGAACACCAAGGTGGTCTGGATCGAGACGCCGACCAACCCGCTGCTCAACATCGCCGACATCGCCCTGCTCGCGCAGGTGGCGCACTCGGCGGGGGCGCGGCTGGTGGTGGACAACACGTTCGCCTCGCCGTACCTGCAGACGCCGCTGGAGCTGGGCGCGGACGTGGTGCTGCACTCGACCACCAAGTACGTGGGCGGTCACTCGGACGTCGTCGGCGGCGCGCTGGTCACGTCGGACGACGAGCTGGACGCGCAGTTCGGGTTCCTGCAGAACGGCGCGGGCGCGGTGCCGGGGCCGTTCGACGCGTGGCTGACGCTGCGGGGCATCAAGACGCTCGAATTGCGCATGGAGAAGCACTCGGACAACGCCGAGAAGGTCGTCGAGGCGCTGCTGCGGCACCCCAGGGTCACCCGCGTGTACTACCCGGGCCTGCCCGACCACCCCGGCCACGAGGTCGCGGCGAAGCAGATGCGCCGGTTCGGCGGGATGATCTCGTTCACCGTGGAGGGGGGCGAGGAGGCGGCGCTGGCCGTCTGCGCCCGCACCCGCCTGTTCACGCTGGCCGAGTCGCTGGGCGGCGTGGAGTCGCTGATCGAGCACCCGGGCCGCATGACCCACGCCAGCACCGCCGGCTCGCTGCTGGAGGTCCCGTCCGACCTGATCCGCCTGTCCGTGGGCATCGAGTCCGCCGACGACCTGGTCACCGACCTGCTGACCGCCCTCTCCTGACCCGCGAGCCCAACGCCCAGCCCGCGCGTGTCCTACGTCGGGAACGCGTGAGTCCTACGTTGGGAACGCGTGAGTCCTACGTTCAGGACACCCGAATTCAACGTTCGGAACACCCGGCCCCCGGGGCGCGCCCCCCCGCGCCG
>NZ_JBHYXZ010000221.1:0-11196 GCF_042752395.1 Actinosynnema sp. NPDC059335
CCCTGACCCCGGCGGGGGCGGGGCCGTGGGGGGGGGGCGGTGGGTGGCGGGGGGCGCGGGGGGGGGGGGCCCCGGGCCCGCGCCCCCCCCCCCCACGCGCCTTTTACCAGGTCCACCTGTTCTCGTACCGGTCGCCCCGGTACTCGATGACGATCACGAGCCGGCCCCGGTCCCAGTCGATCGAAGCCCGGATCCTGCCGTCCTGGAACTCGCCCACGAGGTCGCCGGACCCGACCTGGGTGCCGCGCCAGACCTGCTCGTGGTCCCGTTCGAGGAAGAGGTGGAGGGTCTGGCGGGGATGGTCCAGGTAGCCGTACAGGGCGAGGTCGTCGGTGACCTGCCACTCGATCCGGCCGATCCGGGAATCGGCCGCGCCCGCCTCGCGCTCCGACGCGCCGAAGGCCGGGGTGGCCTGCCCGGCGGCGTGCGCCGGCCCGCCGAGGCCGACGGCGATCGCCGCCAGCACCAAGGGCACCAGGACGATGCGGGACAGGGTCGTGGGAACGGTTCGCACGGTGATCAACTCCTCGCCGACTCGGCACGGGCGGCGGTCGCCGCCCGCACTCCACTGTCACCACCGGGACCGCGCGCCGACCAGGGGTGATCACCGGGCCGAACTCGAAACCACCCGGCCAGGTCACACGCCTTCACGGACCGAAGTGGACTCTCCCGGGCGCCGCGCGGGTCGCGTGCCGCGTTCGGCTCCGGGTGGCGGCACGACTCGGGCTCGCGGCCTCCGCCGGAGTCGGGCCGGGCGGTGAACAGGACGTCGGAGGGCAGGGCTGCCGCCGGCCCGGCGGGCCGTGCGGAGGTGGTTCCGCTCCGCTCCCGCGTTTCGCGGCCCGTCGCGCGGGAAGCCGTCCAGGGACGACGACGGAGGAGGCGGCATGAAGGCCGTGGTGTGGCAGACCGCCCTGGGCGCGGCATGAGCGGCACCGTCGCGGACGCGCTCGTCCGACGCCTGCGGACCTGGGGCGTGCCCCGCGTGTTCGGCTACGCGGGCGACGGGATCGACCCGATCCTGGCCGCCCTGCACCGGGCCGGCGGCGACCCGGAGTTCGTGCCCGTGCGGCACGAGGAGATGGCCGCGTTCATGGCGTCGGGCCACGCCAAGTACACCGGCGAGGTCGGGGTGTGCCTGGCCACGCAGGGGCCCGGCGCGATCCACCTGCTCGGCGGCCTCTACGACGCCAAGCTGGACCGCCGCCCGGTGGTGGCGGTCGTCGGCCAGGTCGTGTCCACCGCGCTGGGCACGGGCTACCTGCAGGAGGTGGACCTGCACGCGTTGTTCAAGGACGTCTGCGGCCAGTACCTGCAGACGGTGTTCGCGCCCGAGCAGCTGCCGGTGCTGCTGGACAACGCGATGCGCACCGCGATCTCCGAGCGGGTGCCGACGTGCCTCATCGTGCCGCACGACGTGCAGCGGGCCGACGCGGCGCAGGAGTTGCCGCACACCCACGGCGTGGTGCCGTCCTCGGCGGTCGTGGCCCGGCCCCGCGTGCTGCCGCGCGAGGACGACCTGCGGCGGGCCGCCGACGTCCTCAACGCCGGCCGGAAGGTCGCGCTGCTGATCGGGCGCGGCGCGGCGGGCGCGCAGGCCGAGATCGCGCGGGTGGTCGAGGCGCTGGGCGCGGGGGCGACGGCGTCGCTGGTGGGCAAACCCGTGATCCCCGAGGACGCCCCGTGGCACACCGGCGTCATGGGGCACCTGGGCACCACCGCCTCGGCCGAGCTGATGGCCGGCTGCGACACGCTGCTCATCGTCGGCAGCAACGACCCGTGGACCGAGTTCTACCCGGAGCCGGGGCAGGCGCGGGCCGTGCAGATCGACGTCGAGGCCCGCGTGGTCGGCAGCAAGTACCCCGTCGAGGTCCCGCTGGTGGGGGACGCCACCGAGACGCTGCGGGCGCTGCTGCCGCTGCTGCGCCGCAATCCCGACCGCCGGTGGGAGGAGCGGGTGTTCGCCGCCGTGGCCCGGTGGCGGCGCATCGCCGGGGAACGCGCCCAGGCCCCCGCCGACCCGCTCAACCCCGAGCTGGTGGTGCACGAGCTGTCCGGTCACCTGCCGCTCGACGTGCGGGTGGCGGTGGACGTCGGCTCGGCCACCTACTGGTTCGCCCGCCACCTCGCGCTGCCGGTCGGCGCGCCCGCGCACACCTCCGGCTACCTGGCGTCCATGGGCTGCGCCCTGCCCTACGGCCTGGCGGCGAAGCTGGACGCGCCGGACCGGCCGGTCGTCGCCCTGGTGGGTGACGGCGCGATGCAGATGAACGGCCTGCTGGAGCTGATCACCGTCGCCGACCGGTGGCGCGACTGGGCCGACCCGACGTTCGTGGTGCTCGTGCTGCACAACCGCGACCTCAACGAGGTCACCTGGGAGCAGCGCGAGATGGAGGGCGACCCGCGCTTCCCGACGTCGCAGCGCGTGCCGGACTTCCCCTACGCCGCGTACGCCGAGCTGCTCGGGCTGCGCGGCATCCGGGTCGACTCCCCGGACGCCGTGGGCAAGGCGTGGCACGAGGCGTTCCACGCCGACCGGCCGGTGGTCGTCGAGGCCGTCGTGGACCCGGCCGTGCCGCTGCTCGCGCCGCACCTGCCCGACGAGAAGGTCGACATGATCCACCAAGGGCTGGACCAGGAGCCCGACGGCGACCCGGAACGGGACCACCTGCGCCGGCAACGCGCCGACGAGGGGCACGGGTAGCGGTCGCCGCCGGGCCGGGGACGGGGAACCGGACTCGTCGTCACCCGGCGCCCCGGCTGGCCACCCGGCCGCCGGCATCCGGTGGGACGACGTGGTTGGCGGTCGTCGCGGCGGGTAGCCGACACGGTGGTCACACCGGAGCGATGGAGGGCACATGGCGGACCGGATCGCGGACATCTGGGGCACGCGCACGCCGCACGCGAAGGACGAGCCGTGGCCGGTGCGCGTCGACCTGCACCTGGACGCCGGCGTGGCGGAGTCCGACGTGGACCGCTGGGTGCAGTCGGCGTGCGTGCTGTGCAGCAACGGCTGCGGCTGCGACATCGCCGTCAAGGACGGCCGCATGGTCGGCGTCCGGGGCCGTGCGGGCGACGTGGTCAACCACGGCCGGCTGGGGCCCAAGGGCCTGTACGGGTCGTGGCAGTACAACGGCCGGGACCGGTTGACCCGGCCGCTGGTGCGGCGCGGCGGCGTGCTGGTCGAGTCCGACTGGGACACCGCGATGGACCTCGTCGTCCGGCGGTCGCGGGAGCTGCTGGACGAGGTGGGGCCGCTGTCGCACGGCTTCTACACCAGCGGCCAGCTCTTCCTGGAGGAGTACTACACCCTCGCCGTGATCGGCAAGGCCGGCCTGGGCACGCCGCACATGGACGGCAACACCCGGCTGTGCACGGCCACCGCCGCGGCGGCGATGAAGGAGAGCTTCGGCTCCGACGGCCAGCCCGGCAGCTACACCGACATCGAGTCCTGCGACGCGATCTTCCTGTTCGGGCACAACATGGCCGAGACGCAAACCGTGCTGTGGGCCCGCGTGCTGGACCGCCTGGCGGGACCGGACCGCCCCGCGGTGGTCGCGGTCGACCCGCGGCGCACCAAGGTCGCCGAGGCGGCGGTGGAGTCCGGGGGAGTGCACCTCGCCCCGCTGCCCGGCACGAACCTGGCGCTGATGAACGGCCTGGTCCGCGAGCTGATCGTGAACGGCTGGGTGGACCGCGACTGGGTCGCCGCCCACACGCTCGGCTACGACGAGCTGGCCGCCACCGTCGAGCCGTACACGCCCGAGCACGTCGCGGACACCTGCCGGGTCGACGCCGCCGACCTGCGCCGGGCGGCCCGGATCTTCGGCACGTCCGAGCGGGTGCTGTCCACCGTGCTGCAGGGCTTCTACCAGTCCCACCAGGCCACGGCGGCGTCCTGCCAGGTGAACAACCTGCACCTGCTGCGCGGCCTGATCGGCCGGCCCGGGTGCGGCATCCTGCAGATGAACGGCCAGCCCACCGCGCAGAACACCCGCGAGACCGGGGCCGACGGCGACCTGCCCGGCTTCCGCAACTGGGACAACCCCGAGCACATCGGGCAGCTGGCGCAGCTGTGGAACGTCGACCCGCTGACCATCCCGCACTGGGCCCCGCCCACCCACGCGATGCAGCTGTGGCGCTACGCCGAGCAGGGCTCCATCCGGTTCCTGTGGATCTCGGCCACCAACCCGGCCGTGTCCCTGCCCGAACTGCCGCGCGTCCGGGAGATCCTGGCCCGGGAAGACCTGTTCGTGGTCGTGCAGGACGGGTTCCGCACCGAGACCGCCGAGTACGCCGACGTGGTGCTCCCGGCGGCGCTGTGGGGCGAGAAGCAGGGCACGTTCACCAACGTCAACCGCACCGTGCACCTGTCGGACCAGGCCGTCGCACCGCCCGGCGAGGCCCGGTCGGACCTGGACATCTTCCTCGACTACGCCCGCCGCATGGACTTCCGCGACCGCGACGGGCAGCCGTTGATCAAGTGGTCCGACCCCGAGGGCGCGTTCCGGGCGTGGCAGGAGTGCAGCCGCGGCCGGCTGTGCGACTACACCGGCCTGTCCTACGACAAGCTGCGCGGCGGCAGCGGCATCCCGTGGCCGTGCAACGACGAGCACCCCGACGGCTGCGACCGCCTCTACGCCGACGGGGTGTTCCCCACCCACCCGGACGTGTGCGAGGACTACGGCCACGACCTGCTCACCGGCGGCTCCACCTCGCCCGAGCAGTACCGGGCCCAGCGCCCCGACGGCCGGGCGTTCCTCAAGGCCGCCGAGTACGCCCCGCCACCGGAGCGGCCGAGCGACGACTACCCGTTCGTGGTGACCACCGGCCGCACCGCCTACCACTTCCACACCCGCACCAAGACGGGCCGCTCCCGGCAGCTGCGCCGCGCCGCGCCCGAGCCGTGGGTCGAGCTGTCCGCCCACGACGCCGCCGCCCTGGGCGTGGCCGAGGGCGACCTGGTCCGGGTCGAGTCGCCGCGCGGCCGGGTCGAGGCGCGGGCCCGGATCGGCCGGGGCCGCGACGGCGTGGTGTTCGTGCCGTTCCACTACGGCTACTGGGACACCGACGACGACCGGCACGCGCGGGCGGCCAACGAGCTGACCCTGACCGAGTGGGACCCGGTGTCCAAGCAGCCGCTGTTCAAGATCGGCGCGGTCCGGGTGACCAGGCTCGCCGACGCCACCGGTCCCGCGCCCGCGCCCACCACGACGGCGTCCGCGCCGCACGACCCGGCGGGCGTGCCGGCGACCGCGGGCGAGGACGACGTGCGCGAGGAGGTGGCCCCGACCGGCCCGCCCCCGCCGCCACCGACCCCCGACCGCACCCCGAACGTGCTGCCGCACGCCGCGTCGAAGGGCTGATCATGCACCTGGCCACCTACCTGGGACTGCTGCACACGTCGCTGACCACGCTCGCCGGCGCCTTCCGCGAGGTCGGCCGGGGCCACGCGGACGAGCCCGACGTGTGGCACACCTGCCAGGTCCTCGCCGAGCGGACCGACCACCAGGCCGAGGCCCTGGCGCCGGTCGTGGAGCGCTACGGCGAGCACCGCGAGGAGGAACCCGAACGCCTGCACGCCGCCGGCCTGGACTCCACCCGCAGCGGGGCGGTCGGCCTGCTGCGCGACCTCCAGGACCTCTACACCCTGGCGAGCCTGACCGACATCACCTGGACCGTCGTCGGCCAGGCCGCCCAGGGCCTGCGCGACCGGGAACTGCTCGACCTCGTCAACGCCTGCGAACAGGACACCGCCCGCCAGCTGACCTGGCTGCGCACCCGGATCAAGCAGGCCGCGCCCCAGGCCCTCATCGCGGCCCGGTGAGCGACGTGGACGACGGGCCCGGCGGCGCGCTCCAAGCGGCCGAACGACGGGCGGGCGGCCTCGGCGCCGCCGGGTACGCCTTCGCGCTGTGCCTGGCGGTCCTGGCCGCCGCGGGTGGTGTCGCCCTGCTCGTCAGGCAGCCCTACCTGTTCCCCAGCCTCGGCCCGACCGTGATGCTGTTCTTCGAGTCACCCCGGCAGCAGTCGGCCGCGCCCCGCAGCACCCTGATCGGGCACGGCGTGGCGATCCTGGCCGGGGCGGGCTGCCTGGCCCTGTTCGGCCTGACCGACCACCCGCCGGTGCTCCAGGAGGGCGTCACGGGAGCCCGCGTCGGCGCCGCCGCCCTCTCGGTCGCCCTGACCGCCCTGGTCCTGCGCGTGCTGGACTGCCCGCACCCGCCCGCCGGGGCGACGACCCTGATCATCAGCCTGGGCCTGCTCACCTCCGCCTCCGAGCTGGTCGCCATCGGCGTGGGGGTGCTGCTGGTGACCGTGCTCGGCGTGGCCCTCAACCGCCTGCTCGGCGTGCGGCAACCGTTGTGGCGGTGATCGGCCCGGGACCCGGACCAATCCGACGCGGGGTCCGCGACGAACAGGGGGCAGCGGGCCGTGCGGTCGGGAGCAGTCGCGTGCGAGCGGCGCGGCCGGCGGTCGAGGACCGTTCCACCCGAGAAGGGGCACGATGACAGGCCGTGAGCGCAAGCTCCAAGCCGTACCCACCGACACCGGTGACGAGGACGACGTCCCGGCCGAGGAGTTGCTGGGCCTGGTGGCGCGCGGCGACGACGCGGCGTTCGCGCGGCTGTACGACAAGGTGGTCGGCAGGGTGTTCGGGCTGGTCCGCCGCGTGGTGCGCGACCACGCGCAGTCCGAGGAGGTCACCCAGGAGGTCCTGGTCGAGGTGTGGCGCACCGCCGCCCGCTTCGACCCGCGCCGGGGCAGCGCCGAGACGTGGGTGCTGACCGTGGCGCACCGCCGCGCCGTGGACCGGGTCCGCTCGGCGCAGGCCGCGACCCGGCGGGAGGACCTCGCCGCCCGCCGCGACGTCGAGACGCCGTTCGACGCGGTCAGCGAGCAGGTGGCCGCGCGCATCGAGCAGCGGCAGGTGCGCCGGTGCCTGGCCACGTTGACCGACCTGCAGCGGGAGTCCATCCTGCTGGGCTACTTCCGGGGCTACAGCTACCCGGAGACGGCCGCCGTCCTCGGCATCCCGCTGGGCACGGTGAAGACCAGGATGCGCGACGGCCTGATCAGGCTCCGGGACTGCCTGGGGGTGACCCGATGACCGACGACACCGCCCGCGCCGAGGCGCACACGCTGATCGGCGCCTACGTGCTCGACGCGGTCTCCGCCGCCGAGCGCCGCCTGTTCGAGGACCACATCGCGGTGTGCTCGAGCTGCGCGCAGGAGACCGCCCAACTGCTGGCGACGGCCACGCAGCTCGCCGGCGGCACCGAGGCCGAGCCGCCCGCGCACCTGCGTGAACAAGTGCTGGCCGCCGCGCTCCGCACCCCCCAGCTCCCGCCGGACCCCGACGACCGGTCGGATGGGCCCGCCGAGCCGTTCCCGCCGGGCTCCGGTGATCGGCCGGATCAGCCCGTCGGGCCGGTTGCGCCGGGCTCCGGTGATCGGCCTGCCGGGGCGATCGGGCGGGGTTCGGGCGATCGGTCGGGTCGGCCTGCCGGGCCGGTTGAGCCGGGCTCCGGTGATCGGCCTGGCGAGCCGTTCCGGCGGGGTTCCGGCGATCGGCCCGACCTGCCCGCGGAACCGCACCGGCGGCGTGCCGGCGGGAGGCGGGGCACCTGGTTGCGCAGGACGGCGGCGCTGGCCGGTGCGGCGGCCGTCGCGGTGGCGGTGACCCTGGGCGTCCAGGGCGTGCGGACCAACGATCGGCTGGAGCGCGACCTCCAGGCATTGGAGCAGGTCAACAGCCGCAACAGCCAGGTCGCCGAGCTGCTGGCCGCACCGGACGCCAAGCTCGTCCGCGGCGAGGTCGCCGGCGGCGGCACGGGCACCGTCGTGGCATCGTCGGCGAGGGGCCAGGTGTTGTTCCTCGCCCACGGGCTGGCCCGGTTGCCGGACGACCGCACCTACCAGATGTGGCTGATCGGTGCCGACGGTCCACGGCCGGCGGGGCTGCTCACGTCCGCCGACGCCCCCGAACCCCTGCTGGCGAGCGGTTTCACCGGTCGGGAAGCCGTGGGCCTCACGGTGGAGCCGCGAGGAGGGTCGCCCCGACCCACCACACCCACCGTCGTGGTCCTGCCGCTGGTCTGAGCATCGCCCGCTCCGGCCGGGGCAATCCGCCGGGCGCTCGGCCGCGAACACCGGGCATGGACACCTCCACGCGCAGGCAGTCGTCGGAAGCCGGGACGCCGCGCCTGCGGTCGCGGGCGGCGGTCGCGGTGGGTCTGGTCGCGGTGGCCGCGGCACTGGCCGCGGGTCACCTCGTGGCCGCGCTGACCGACCCGCTCGCGTCCCCGTTCCTGGCCGTGGGCAACACCGCGATCGACCTGACACCGCACCCGGTCAAGGACTTCGCGGTCCGCACGTTCGGCGAGCACGACAAGACGGTGCTGCTGGCGGGCATGGCCACGGTCATCGCCGCCGCGGCGGTCCTGGCCGGCCTGCTGTCGCGCCGCGGTCCGCTGCCCGGCACGCTCCTGGCCGCGGCGCTGGGCGTGCTCGGCGTCGCGGCGGTGCTCACCCGGCCCACGCTGGGCGCGATCGCCCTGGCGGCACCGTTGGCCGGCCTGGCCGTGGGCGTGCTGGTCTTCCGCCGGCTGCACCGGCTCGCCCGCCACAGCCCGGCGGACACGCCCGCTGCGGCCGAGCCGCACCCCATCGACAGCACCGCCAACGCCGGCGCCGGCACCCGCACCGCCGGCAGTGACGGCACCGCCACCGCCACCGCCACCGCCACCGCCACCGCCACCGCCACCGCCGCCGACCGTGCCGCCGCCGGCAGTGCCGCCACCGACCGTGCGGCCATCGACCGTGCGGCCATCGACGGCACCGCCACCAACCACAGCGCTCCCGTCATCGCAGGCCCGGCGCGGGCGGTGGACTGGTCGGTCCCCGGCCTGGGCCGCCGTCGTTTCCTGATCACCTCGACCGCCGTCGCCGCCGCGGCCGGGATCACGGCGGCGGCCGGGCAGGTCGTCGGCCGCCGGGTCGACGTGGAGGAGTCCCGCCGCGCCATCCGGCTCACCCCGGACGTCACCGCGCCACCGATCCCGGCGGGCGCGGACTTCACCGCGGACGGCACACCGACGTTCATCACTCCCAACGCCGACTTCTACCGGGTGGACACCGCGTTGTCCGTGCCGAGGCTGCGGGCGCGGGACTGGCGGCTGCGCGTGCACGGGATGGTCGACCGGGAACTCGTGCTCACCTACGACGACCTGCTGGGCAGGCCGCTGGTGGAGCGGACCGTCAGCCTGTGCTGCGTGTCCAACGAGGTCGGCGGCCCGTACATCTCCACCGCCGACTTCATCGGCGTGTCCCTGCGGGACGTCCTCGCCGAGGCGGGCGTGCGGCCGGGCTCGGACCAGCTCGCGACGCGCAGCGCGGACGGCTGGACGTGCGGCACCCCCGTCGCGGACGTCATGGAGCCCGACCGCGGCGCACTGCTCGCCGTCGGCATGAACGGCGAACCGCTCCCGGCCGAGCACGGCTTCCCGGTGCGCATGGTCGTGCCCGGCCTGTACGGGTTCGTCTCGGCCACCAAGTGGCTGGTGGACGCCGAACTCACCACCTTCGCCGCCTTCGACGCGTACTGGACCAGGCGGAACTGGGCACGACGCGCGCCGATCAAGACCATGTCCCGCATCGACCGGCCCAGGGCCTTCGACCGGGTCCCCGCGGGTCGGTTCGTCGCCGCGGGCGTCGCCTGGGCGCAGCACAAGGGCATCGACGCGGTCGAGGTCCGGCTCGACGGCGGCCCCTGGCGCACCGCGACCCTCGGCGCGGAGGTCAACGTCGACACCTGGCGCATGTGGCGCGCCGAGCTCGACCTCCCCGCCGGCTCGCACATCCTCGAGGTCAGGGCCACGGACCGGACCGGTCACACCCAGACCGGCGAACGGGCCGAGCCCATCCCGGACGGTGCCACCGGCCTGCACACGATCGTCTTCACCGCCCGACCGTGAACCGACCCCGCGCACTCCTCCGGGAATCGACCAATCCGGCGCGCCCCCGGCGCCGAACCACCCACGACAGGCCGGGAAGCACAGTTCCGGCCACCGTCCACAAAGGAGCGACACCATGCGCAGCACCCGGCTCGCGTCCGCGATCGGCGTCCTCGCCGCGGTCCTGATCACGGCCACGGCGTGCGGCGGCGGCGACCAGGCCGCCTCGGACACCACCACCTCGGCCGCCGCCACCACGACCACCGGCGCGGCGATGGGCGACGGCGTCACCAAGACCGGCGACGTGTTCGGCGAGGGCTGCGCCGGCCTGCCCTCGGCGGCCACCGACCAAGGCTCCCTGGAGGGCATGGTCGACGACCCGGTCGCCACCGCGGCGGGCAACAACCCGTTGCTCACCAAGCTCGTCGCCGCCGTCCAGGCCGCCGGCCTGGTCGACACCCTCAACAAGGCCGACGCCGGGTACACCGTCTTCGCGCCCTACGACCCCGCCTTCGACGCCCTGGGGCAGGACGCGCTCGACGCCGTGCTGGCCGACAAGGCCAAGCTGACGTCCATCCTGACCTACCACGTCGTGCCGCAGCGCATGGACAAGGACGGGATCCTGGCGTCGGCGAACCTGCCCACCGTCCAGGGCGGCACCCTCGCGGTCGCGGGTTCCGGCGACGACGTCACCGTCAACGGCGCGAAGGTGCTGTGCGGCAACATCCCGACCGCCAACGCCACCGTCTTCGTGATCGACGCGGTGATGATGCCGACCTCCTGACGGCCACGCCTGGGTGACGGTGCGCCGGCCGGTGTTCCCGCTGATCAGGCGTGAGGGCCGAACCGCCTCACCAGACCGGACAAATACCCGATAGGGTGACGAAGTCATGATCCACTACCCCGTGAAGGGAAGTCACCCGTGGCTGTTTCGATCAACCTGGACTCGCAGCTGGACAAGGCCTACGAGGGCCTGACCGTGTCCGAGGTGCTCGACGCGCCCGTCGCCGCGCTGGCCGGCGTCAGCGAAGGCGACGCGGAGAAGCTGGACGCGGCCTTCGGGATCAAGACCGTCCGCGACCTGGGCACCAGCAAGTACTTCGCGCTCGCCGCGGCGCTGGTCGCCCTGGAGGGCGCGGCGAAGTAGCCGCCCACCCGCGGCGGGGGGGCCGCGGAGGGCGACCCCCACCCCCCCCCGCCCCCCCCCCCGCCCGCCCCCCCCGCCAACCACACAGACGCG
>NZ_JBHYXZ010000222.1:0-11131 GCF_042752395.1 Actinosynnema sp. NPDC059335
GTCCTCGGCCGACGGCGCGGCCGGGCGCGCTGGTTCCCCGCCAGGCCACACGTCGGCCGATCGCACGGCCGGGCATACCCCGACCGCGTGGCACGCCCGGCCGACGGCGCGGTCGGGCGTGCGCCGGTCCGAGGTCGGGCGTGCGCCCGTCGGCCGTCAGGCCGCGCACTCGTCGGCCGACGGCGCGGTGGCGGCCCGGACGTCCCGGCTCAGCTCGCCGCCGCGCACCAGCTCGACCGACTTCTCCACGTCCGGCGTCAGGTAGCGGTCGTCGCCGAGCGGCGCGACGTGCCGCCGCACGGTCTCGTGCAGCGTCGCGGTGCCCGCGCCGAGCGGCAGGCCGGACATCCTGTCCTTGATCAGGTCGATGCCCTGCGCGGCCATCATCACCTGCACCGCCAGCACGGTCTCCAGCCGGTCCAGGTTCTCGTGCAGCCCGCGCACCGACGCCATCGCCATGGTGTTGTGGTCCTCCTGGCCGAACTTCGCCGGCCGCGACAGCGTCCCGGCGGGCGTGGCCCGCGCCTGCATCTCCGGCACCAGCGCCACCGCCACGGTCTGCGCCTGCACCATGCCGGAGTTCAGGCCGACCTCACCACCGGCCAGGTTGGCGGGCAGGTGGTAGCTCCACTTGTCCGCCAGCAACCGGCCCGACAGCTCCTGCGACAGCACGCCGAGGTCGGCCACCTGCGCGTTGAGCGCGTCGATGGCGTGGCCGAGCAGGGCGGCGTCCCAGTTGCCGCCCATGACGAACTCGTACCCGCCGCCGGGCTTGGGGAACACGAGCGGGTTGGAGGTGGAGGCGTTCGCCTCGCGCTCGACGTGGCCGCGGGCGTCGGCCAGGGTCTGCCGCAGCGCGCCGAGGATGTGCGGCGTCGCGCGGACGGACACCGCGTCCTGGATGCGCGGGCTCTCCTCGCCCAGCCGTCGCCTGCCCTCCTCGGTCATCCAGCCCGTGCCGCAGATCAGCGCCCTGGTGCGGCGGGCGGCCTCGACCTCGGCCGGGATGCGGCGCTCGTCGTGCGTGCGGGGGTCGAACGCGCCCTGCTCGGCCCTGGTCGCCTCCAGGAACAGGGCGAACGCCGCGTCGAACGTGTCCACGAGCCGTTCGGCGCGCACGACCGCGTCCACGTACCGCGCGGTCAGCACGCTGCTGCCGCTGATCAGCGGCAGCGCCTCGCCCTGCTCCAGCTGGAACGCGGTCGGCAGGCCGGCGGCGGCCAGCACCTCGGGCGCCGGCGCCTCCCGGCCCCGGAACCGGGCGGGCGCGGGCTCGCCGGTGAGCACCAGGCCCGCCGCCGCCATCGGTTGGAGGTCCCCGGTCCCGAGCGAGCCGATCTCCGGCATCCTCGGCGTGACGCCCGCGTTGACCAGCGCCGTGATCCGGTCGACGAACTCCGGCCGCACGCCCATGGCGCCGCGGGCCATGGTGTTGGCCCGCAGCACCAGCGCCAGGCGGGCCACCCGGTCCGACAGCGCGGGCCCCACCCCGGCCGCGTGCGAGCGCAGCACCCGGCGCTGGAACTCCACCCGTTCCCCGGCCGGCAGCGGCTCGTCCTTCAACGGCCCGAGCGCCTGGTTCCACCCGTAGACCCGCTGCCCGCCCTCCACGGCGGCGACCGCGCCCTCGCGCGAGGCGGCCATGGCCCGACGCGCCTTGAGCCCCAGGTGGACCTCCACCGCGTCGGCCTCCAGCACGCCCGCCACCCGCTCCCACGTCATCGACTCGCCGTCCAGTTCGACCCGCAGCGCGTCGCCGCCGCGCGGCGCCGCCGCGCCGGCGACCGGCGACAGGAGCGGCGTGCCGGCCACGGTCGTCCAGATCACGGCCGCCAGGACCAGGAGCCGCCTCGGTTGTGCCATCCCCGACCTCTCTCGTGCGGTGAACCCGCCCAGAGTTATGGGGCACGCGGGGTCCGCGCGCCGGCCGAACCGGGCCGCTCGCCGCCCGACCGCCGCGATGATCGCTCCAACGGGTGAACGGCGCACCACCTGGCCAGGTCACCCGACCTGGCCGGCCGGCCGGCCCCGGGGTCGCCACCGCGCCGCACCCCACGGGCCTTCCCGGCCACCGCCGCCGCCGTCACGATTTCCCAACCCGATCGGCCACGCCGTCCCGTGACCGGCAGTGAGGAACCCATGACGATCTCCGAAGAACGACCCGTGCACGACGAGGAGCGCACCGGCGAGGCCCTGCGCGCGGCGCTCGGCGTCGCGGCCGGGATCGTGGGCGCCGACCGCGTCCAGGTCCACCCCGACCCGTCGCCCCGGCCGAACGTCGGCGAGTTCCGCCCCCGCCGGGTGCACGGCGTGGTCTCGCCCCGCACCGCGGGCGAGGTCCGCCGCGTCGTCCGCGCCTTCGCCGGCGTCGGGCGGCTGCACGCGATCAGCACCGGCCGCAACTGGGGCCTCGGCTCCGGCGAACCCGCGCGCGACGACGCGGTCGTGCTGCGGCTGGCCGGCCTGGACCGGGTGCGCGAGCTGGACGTGGCCGACGGGTGGGCGGTCGTCGAGCCGGGCGTCACCCAGGGCCGGCTCGCCGCGCTGCTCGACGGCACGGAGCGCGTGCTGAACGTGACCGCGTCGTCGGCGCACACCAGCGTCGTCGGCAACGCCCTCGACCGCGGCGTGGGCCTGCGCCGGCAGCGGGTGGACGACGTGCTCGGGCTGGAGGTCGTGCTGCCCGACGGCGACCTCGTGCGCGTCGGCTGGTGGCCGCGGCCCGGCCGGCGCACCCCGGTGTACCGGCACGGCCTCGGCCCGTCGCTCGCCCCGCTGTTCGTCCAGTCCGACCTCGGCGTGGTCACCGCCGCCGCGGTCCACCTCGCGCCCCGGCCGGAGGCGCAGCGCGTGCTGCGGCTCAACTTCACCGCGGACGCGCTGCCGCGCGCGGTGGACCGGCTGCGCCGGTGGACGGCGCAGGGGCTCGTGGGCGGCGTGGTCAAGGTCTTCGACCGCACCGCGGCCCGGATCTACGGCGGGGGCGGCGAAGGCTTCCAGGCGCACGTGTGCGTCGAGGGCACGCGCGCCGCGGTGGCCGCGCTGACCGCCGTGCTGCGGGCCGAGGCGGCGGACCTGTTCACCGAGGACCCCGGCGAGCCGACCGACCCCGTCGCGCGCACGGTGGCGAAGCTGTACGCCGGGGACCCGGGGGCGAACGACGACCTCCTCGCCGCGACCCTGGGCCAACCGGCCGAGCACGTCGACCGCCTCGGCCGGGGCTGGCTGTTCTTCCTGCCGCTGGTGCCCTTCACCGGCCGGGACATCGCGCACGCGTTCGCCCTGCTGGACCGGGTGCGGGCCGAGACCGGCGCCCGGCCCGGCGCGACGCTCAACGCCCTCGGCCCGGACCTGGTCGACTTCGTCGTCCCGATCAGGTTCGACCGCACGCCCGAGGGCGCGGGCCGCGCCCACCTGGCGCTGGACCGGGCCTACGAGCTGTTCGCCGACGCGGGCTACGTGCCGTACCGGCTCGACGTGGACCACGCCCACTGGCTGGACCGCCTGGGACCCGACCCGGCCGCACGGGCGCTCGCCCGCCGGCTCAAGCACGCGATCGACCCCGCCGGGACGATCGCGCCGGGGCGCTACGCGTGACCCCGGACCACCACCACCGCCAGAACGGGGGACGACAGCGGATGACCGGCACCGGAACGCTCGAAACGCACCTCACCGCCCGAGACATCCTGGACCGGGCGCGGGACCTCGCGCCCGTGCTGCGGGAACGCGCCGCCGACATCGAACAGGCCCGCCGGCTGCCCGCCGACGTGGTGGAGCTGCTGCGCGCCGCCGGCGTGTTCCGGATGGCCGTGCCGACGTCGTGGGGCGGACCCGGCATGACCTCCGCCCAGCAGACCGAGGTCGTCGAGGTGCTGGCCACCGGCGACGCGTCCGCCGCGTGGTGCGCCATGATCGGCACGGACTCCGGCATCTACGCGGGGTACCTGGACGACGCCGTGGCCCGGCGGCTCTACCCGAGGCTCGACATGATCACCGCCGGGTGGATCCACCCGCAGGGCCGGGCCGAACGCGTGCCCGGCGGGTACCTGGTCAGCGGCGAGTGGCGGTTCGGCAGCGGCAGCACGCACTGCGACCGGCTGGCCGCGGGCTGCGCGGTCCACCGCGACGGCGAGCCGGAGCCCGGCCCGGACGGCGCACCCGTGCACTGGCGGGTCGTGCTGGCCCGCCCCGAGCAGTTCGAGCTGGTGGACACCTGGCACACCACCGGCCTCGCGGGCAGCGGCAGCGGCGACTACCGCGCGACCGACCTCTTCGTGCCCGAGGAGCACACGTTCAGCTTCGCCGAGCCGCGCCGGGACGGCCCGCTGCACGCCGCGCCCGACGCCACCGTGCGCAAGATGCCCGGCGTGCCGCTCGGCGTGGCCCGCGCCGCGATCGACCACGTGCGCGCGCTCGCCGAGACCCGCGTCGACCGCGCCACCGGCGAGCGGTGGTCGGCCAACCACGACGTGCAGGCGGCGGTCGGCGCGGCCGAGATGGAGCTGGCCGCCGCCCGGCACGCCGTCTACGCCACCCTCGACCGGCAGTGGGCGCGGCTGGCCGAGGGCGCGCGGCTCACCCCGGACGAGCGCGCCGCCACCGCGCTGGCGCGCTACCACGCGTTCCGCACCGCCAGGTCCATCGTGAACCGGCTGTACGACCTGGTCGGCGGCGCGGCCGTGTACCGCAGGACGTCGCCGCTGGACCGGTGGCTGCGCGACCTCACCACCATGTGCCAGCACGCCGTCGCGCAGCACTCGATCGTGCGGGCCTCGGGCGAGCTGCTGCTGGGCGGCACACCCGCCAACCCGTTCCTCTGACACCGAATCGACGCTGGGGGGCTCGAGAAGATGACCGAGAGCACGAGAACGGAACCGGGGGCGACCACCTTCCCGAGGGTGCGGTTGGTCCCCGCCGCGGCGGACGACGCCGGTGCGGGGGTGCGCGTCTTCACGCTCGTGGAGCGGGCGAGCGGGCACGACCTCGGCTCGGCGGCGGTGCGGCTGTCGTCCGGGCCGCTCGCGTCGGCCGACCTCGGACTCACCCTGCACCGGCACGACCCGGACCTGGCCGTGGACGCGGTGCGGGCGCTGGCCGGCTGGTCGTTCCGACGCGGCACGGCGCGGGCGCAGCTGCGGTGCCCGCTGGACGACCTCGACCTGGCCAGGGCGGCGCTGGGCGCGGGGTTCCGCTACGAGGGCGTGCAGCGGTGCTCCGTGGTCACCGCCCGCGGCCCGGCCGACGGGGCCGTCTTCGCCCGGCTGCCCGGCGACGGCGCGGAACCCATCGCGCCGGCCCTGCCGGCCCTGCCCCGCGACGGCATCGGCGACGGGGTGCTCACGCTGCGCGTGGCCACCGCCGCCGACGCGGTGGCGCTGCACCTGGAGCAGAGCAACGCGGAGGCGCGCCGCTGGTCGTTGTTCGACCCCGTGCCGGAGAGCGAGACGGCCGCCGGGGCCGAGCGCGCCACGCTGGAGTGGGTGGTCGGGTCGCGGGCCCTGCTGGCGATCGTCGACGACGAGACCGGCCAGGTCGCGGGCAAGGTGGTGCTGCGGCCCGTGGTGCCGCCGGGCGTGGCCGACGTCGGCGTGGGGGTGCTGCCCGCGTTCCGCGGCCGCCGGTACATGGCGCGGGCGTTGCGGATCGTCACCGAGTGGGCGTTCGCCGAGGGCGGTTACGCGCGCCTGGAGGCGGGCGTGAAGGTCGCCAACGCGTCCTCGTCACGCGGGCTCGTCGCGGCGGGCTGGCAGTTCGAGGGGCAGCGGAAGTCCCGGCTGCGCAACCGCGACGGGACGTTCGCCGACGAGCTGCACTACGCCATCGTGCACCCGCACCACCGATGACCGGCGCGACGTCCCGAGGAGGCGACATGGCCCAGGGCCGCGGCCGGGTCGAGCCGGTCCACGTGGGCGCGGGGGAGGGGGACGCGGTGTGGCTCAACGGCGACGTGTACGCCGTGAAGCTGGACCACGCCGGGTCCGGCGGCGCGCTGACCGTGCTGGAGGCGGACGTCCCGCCCGGCGGCGGTCCGCCGCCGCACACCCACCTGCACGAGGACGAGGCGTTCTACGTGCTGGCGGGCGAGCTGGAGATCGACGCGGGCGGCCGGACGTACACGGCGGGCGCGGGCGACTTCGTGTTCGTGCCGCGCGGCATCCCCCACTCGTTCCGCAACACCACCACGCGGGTCGCCCGGCAACTGCTGCTGTTCACGCCCGGCGGCTTCGAGGGCTTCTTCCGGGCGCTGGGCGAGCCGGCGGTGCCCGGCGCGCCCCCGCCGCCGGCCGCGCCGGTCCCGCTCGACCGCCTGCTGGAGGTGGGCGCGAGCTTCGGCTCGTTCCCCCGATCGGATGAACGCTGAGTAATTGACCGACCGATACAGAACGGGTTAGCGTCCTCCCATGGGCAGGCCGAAGAAGTTCGACGACGTGGCGGTCGTCGATGCCGCGCTCGACGTGTTCTGGACCAACGGGTTCGAGGCCACGTCGACGGAAGCCCTGTGCGAGCGCACCGGCCTCGGCCGGGGCAGCCTCTACCACGCCTTCCGGAGCAAGTCGAACCTGTACCGGCAGGCGCTGGTGCGGTACGCGGAGGTCGGGTTCGCCACGCAGGTCGAGATCCTGTGCGGTCCGGGCAGCGCCAAGGACCGGCTGCGGGCCCTGCTCACCGCCGTGATCGAGCTGGACCTGGGCGACCCGGAGCGCCGCGGTTGCCTGGCGATGAACGCCGCCTCCGAGGCGGCGGGCCGCAGCGACGAGATCGCCGCGGAGGTGCGCCGCCAGTTCGCCCGGGTGGAGGCGTTGCTGCACGACGTGATCCTCGCCGGGCAGAAGGCGGGGGAGCTGTCCGCAGACCGCGACGCGCGGCAGCTGGCCCGGGGTTTCCTCGCCGGGTACTACGGACTGCGCGTGCTGGCCAAGGTCGTTCGAGACCGCGCAACGCTCGTCGACGTCATGGAAGGCACGCTCGCGGCGCTGTGACCACGGGGGGAGGGCCGTGGTCACAGCGTTATGCCCGCGTTTTTAACCGATCAGTACAAAACCGCTCATCGACCGACGAGGACGGACCCATGCCCATCGCCGTCTACGTGCTGGGTCTCGGCATCTTCTCCGTGACCACCAGCGAATTCATGGTGTCCGGGCTGATGCCCGCGCTCGCCGCGGACTTCGGGGTGTCCATCCCCGCGGTCGGCTACCTGATCTCCGTCTACGCGGCCGGCATGGCGGTCGGCGGGCCGCTGCTCACCGTCGGCCTGCTCCGGTTCCCGCGCCGCAACACCCTGGTCGCGCTGTTCGGCGTGTTCATCGTCGGCCAGGTGATCGGCGCGCTGGCGGGCGACTACGGCGTGATGCTGGTGGCCCGCGTGGTCACCGGGATCGCCGCGTCGTCGGTGTTCGGCATGTCGTTCGCGATCGCCGTGGACAGCGCGGGGCCGGAGCGGACCGGGCGGGCCGCGTCGATCGTGATCGGCGGCCTGATGATCGGCACCGTCCTCGGCCTGCCCGCGGCGACGTTCGTCGGCCAGGCGTTCGGCTGGCGCGCCGCCTTCTGGGCGGTCGCCGTGCTGGCGCTGGTGGTCGCGCTGATCACGCTGCGCGCCGTGCCCGCCGCGCCGGCGGGCCACGAACCGGGCGTGCGCCAGGAGCTGGCCGCGTTCCGCGACGGCAGGCTGTGGGCCGCGTACACCACCAGCATGCTGATCATCGGGGCCACGTTCGTGGCGTTCAGCTACTTCACGCCGATCCTCACCGACGTCAGCGGGTTCGACGCGGGCAGCGTGCCGGTCCTGCTGGCCTGCTACGGCGTGGCGACCGTCGTCGGCAACGCCGTGGTCGGCCGGTTCGCCGACCGGCACACGATGGCCGTGCTCGCCGTCGGCCTGGTCGCGCTGACCGCGGCGCTGGCCGTGTTCGGGCTGTTCGCCGACGTCCCGGCGGTGGCCGTCGCCGCGCTGGTGGCGATCGGGCTCGTCGGCGTGACGATGAACCCGGCGATGGCGGCGCGGGTCATCCGGACCTCCAACGGCCGGCCGCTGGTGAACACCGTCCACACCTCGGTGATCACGCTCGGCGTGGTGATCGGCTCGTGGACCGGCGGCCTCGCGATCAGCGCCGGGTACGGGCTGCGCGCGCCGCTGTGGATCGGGGTGGCGCTGGCCGTGCTCGGCTTCGCGAGCATCGTGCCGGAGCTGCTGCGGTCGCACCGCACCACACCGCGCCCGTCGGAGGCGACCGCGGCGGTGGGCCGGTGAGGGGGCGGTTCGCGGGCCGTCGTCGCGGGCCGGTGGCGGGACGATTCGGGGATCGTGGTGGTGCGCCCGTGGTGGGCGGTTCGGTGATCGTGGCGGTGTGCCCGTGACGGGGCGGTTCGCCGACCGGGTCGCGTTGACCACCGGCGCGGGCAGCGGCATCGGGCGGGCGGTGGCGATCGCGCTGGCCGAGGAGGGCGCGGCCGTCGTGCTGGCGGGCCGCGACCCGGACCGGCTCGCGGAGACCGAGCGCGGCATCCGCGAGCGCGGCGGCACGGCGCTGGCCGTGCCGACCGACATCGCCGACGCGGACGCCGTGGCCGAGCTGTTCGCCGCGGTCGGGGACCGGTTCGGGCGGCTGGACGTCGCGGTCAACAACGCGGGCGTGCGGGAGCTGGGACCGGTCGGCGAGCTGGACGAGGAGGCTTGGCTGCGGGTCGTCGGCACCAACCTCACCGGCACGTGGCGGTGCCTGCGCGCCGAGGTCGAGGCCATGCGCGGGCGCGGCGGGGCGATCGTCACCGTCGCGTCGACCGTCGGCAGGCACTCGGTGCTGCCCGGCTTCGGCGCGTACGCGGCGACCAAGGCCGGGGTCGAGGCGCTGACCCGGACGGCGGCCCGCGAGTACGCGCGCGAGGGCATCCGGATCAACACGGTGAGCCCCGGCCCGACCGACACCGCGATGGCGTTCGCGCCCGGCGAGAGCCTCGCCGAGCGCGACGAGCGGTTCGCCGCGGTGGTCCCCGCCGGCCGGGTCGCCGCGATCGAGGAGGTGGCCCGCACGATCCTCTGGGCGTGCTCGGACGAGGCGTCCTTCTTCGTCGGGCACGATTTCGTGGTGGACGGGGGAAGCGTCCTGTGAGGTGACCCCGGTCAGGCCGGGACGGGCGCCCAACCGTCCCGCAGCGCTTTCGCGACGGCCAACGTGCGATTGGGCGTGTTCAGCTTGGCCAGAATGTTCGCGACCAACCTCTTCACCCCGTGCGAGGAAATGCGGAGCTTGCGCGCGATCTGCTTGTTGGTCAGGCCGAGCACGAGCAACGACAGCACCTGCTGCTCGCGCGGCGTCAAACTCGCCGGGAACGGCACCACGCCCGTCCGCGCGCCGCCGCGGACCTCCGCGAGGAGGCTGTTCGCCATCTTCACCGGCATCGGCACCTCGCCGCCCACCATCCGGCGCAACGTCTCGTCCAACGTCACCGCGTTGATCTCGGGCAGGCTCAGGAAACCGTGTCCGCCCACGTCAGCGGCCCGCAGGATGTCCTCGGGGCCGAGCCCGCCCATGATCACGAGCCGCCTCGCCGCGGACCGGGCGTCGTCGGTCGCCAGGGGTTGGTCGAGTTCGCCGAGCGCCACCACGACCACGTCGAACGCGCCGCCGCGGAGTTCCCGCAGGGCCTCCTCGGGCGAATTCCGGACGTCGAGCCGCCCGACCCGCGGCAGGGTCGCGAGCAGGCGCTCCAGCCCGTACCGGGCCAACTCGTTCCGAATGCCGATCAGCACTTTTATCGGGTCGACGGACCCCATGGCTCGTTCCACATCTGCCCCCTCAGATAGGCTTCCGAGTGTAGCAAGACGGGATTGCGGTCCCGGCACGCAATTGCGCGCCGGAGACCGCATTTTTCACCCATTCGTATGATGGGCGACGGGCGTTCCGGGGACGGAAAGGCCCGGTCGGGTCACATGCTCAGACCGCTGGTGAAGACCTGGTCGTAGAACACCTTCAGCTCCGCCACGGTGGTGTGCCGGCCGAGGCGCGAGTAGAGCTGGTCGAACGCCTCCGACCACCGCCGCCGGACGTCGTCGGGGAGGACGAGCGCGCGGAGGTGGCGCTGGTACACCTCGTGCAGGGCCAGGGTCGTCGGCGGCAGCGGCCCGGCGAGGACCGGTGGCGCGACGACGGGAGCGGGCACGCGCACGGCCCCCGGGCCGGGCGGCAGACCGCCGGGCGGGCCGGGCGGCAGACCGTGCGCCGGTCCCGGCGGCGGTCCCTGCGGGAGCGCGCCGGGCGGCCCTTGCGGCACGCCCTGCACCGGCGGCGGTCCCTGGGGGAGTGCGCCGGGCGGCCCTTGTGGTGTGCCTTGCCCCGGAAGCTGCCCTTGGGGCGGCGCGCCCGGCGGCGGTGCCGCGGTGGTCGTCACCGGCTCGTCGTCGGTGAAGTCGAACATGTCGATCTCTTCGGTGAGCACGGGGGTCCGCTGGACGACCGGCGTGGACGCCTGCTCCGCGCGCAGGCGTTCGGCGGCCCGGTACTCGTCCATCGTCCGCACCCGGCCGGTGCGCCGCTGGAACGTCGTCAGCTCCTGCCGCAGGTCCTCCGCGGTCACGTGGAGGTTCAGCACCCGCTGGTAGAACTCGGCGGCCAGGGTGTTGGCGTGCGCCCACGCGGTGACGTCGGTGAGCACGATGTTGTCCAGGTGGTTGAGCTGGACGTGACCGTCGTCGGTGTAGAAGTGGTGCCGGTTGCCGGTCTGCTGCTCCCGGGTCACGTGGAACTCGGTGAACGTCCGCCTGCCCCGCGGCCCGGTCGGGAAGACCGACACGTGCCAGCCGCCGGCGAACAGGAACCCGAACCAGCCGCCCTTCTCGGACTGCACGTGCCGGACGAGCGGCTCGAAGTCGGTGGGCATCACGCACCTCCCCGGAGCGGTCCGGCGGCGGGGGCGACGGGTAATCGGGCGGGTGATCGTGACGGCGTCATGGCGGCCTCCCTCTCAGGTGGCCCGACTGTAAGCCTGGTCGGAGGCGGCGGACGTGCGTCATTCGGCTGAAACCGCCCGGCGCGGCGTCAGTCGTCCCTACCGTTTGAGTTGTCCGGCCTCGTAGGGTTCGGATGCCCCGGGAGGGGCGGGTGTGGCTTTCAGTCGTCTGCCGCCGGTGTGG
>NZ_JBHYXZ010000223.1:0-10907 GCF_042752395.1 Actinosynnema sp. NPDC059335
CCGTGGGGCGCACCGCCGCCGGGCATGCCGGAGCCCGGCACGCCGGCCGAGCCGGGCATCCCCGGCATCCCGGGGCGCAGGCCGCCGGGGCCGCCGGGGCCGTGGGGGCCGGGACCACCGGGCACGCCCGGCATGCCGGGCAGCCGGCCGGTCGGCACGCCCGGACGCGACCCGGGGCCGGTCGGGACCTTCGGCGGGAGCTGCGGGCCGTTGCCGGGCGGCTTCGGCGGCGTCCACGTGGGCGGCGGCACCGGGGTGACGAACGGGGGCTTGACCGGGGTGTTCACCGGCGGGGTGACCGTCGGCGGCGGGGTCGGGACCGGGGTGCCCGTCGGCGGCGGCGCCCACGTCGGGTTCGTCGTGCCACCCGTCGGCGGGAGCTGCGTGACGCCCGGCACCGGCGTGCCGGTCGGCGGCGGGGCCCACGACGTGTTCGTGGTGCCGCCGCTCTCGCGCGGGGGCGTCCACCTCGGCGTGGCGGTGTAGTTCGCGCTCGAGTTGTTGTACTCGCCCGCGCCGGCCGGCGGCGGCGTGTCGATCACGACCTTCGGCGGCGGGACGAACGTGCCCAGCGTGTTGGCGTTCCACTCGCTGCTGGACTGGTAGTTGTTCATCACCGCGACGGCCTTGGCCTCGGCGTTGTCCTGCGCCGCTTCCTGCCGCTCGTGGTCCTGCTGCTGCTGGATGACGTGCATCATGCCGATCGGGCCGGTCAGCCCGCCGAGGATCTTGTCGCCCAGGGACGGCGCCTCGGTCGTCACCTCGACCGGCTCCGGCATCTCCTTGCGGGCGTTCGCGATGTACTCCGCCTGCAGCTGGGCCGACGCCTCCATCGTGCTCGACCCCTGCTGGGCGTCCGCCGCCCACGCGCCGAGCGGCGACAGCGACGCCTGCGTGGCGTCCGCGGTGTCGCCCTCCCAGCTCGCGCCGAGCTTGGCCAGGCCCTCCTGGATGGAGGTGTCGATCTCCCCCAGGGCCTCGGACAGCGACTTCCAGGAGTCCTCGAGCGGTCGGGACGCGGCGACGCCCGGGCCCTCGTTGATCATCCGGTAGAGATCGGGGTGGGCATACCCGCGCCAGCGGTGGTCACCCATCGTGCTCGCCCCCCTCGGGTGCGTAGGTCAGCAAGGTCAGCCGTTGTTGACGCGTCCCCAGGACGCGGTGTTGTCGCCTTCGACGCGCCGGTAGTCGGCCTCGATCGCGGTGAGCTGGTCGACCACGCCCTTGAGCTGCTCGCGGTACGCCTTGAGCGCGGTCAGGCCGGCGGAGTCACCCGCTTCGAAGGTCTCCTGGTTGAACCGCTGGGCGGTCTCGTCGCTCACCGGGTCGCCCGCCCACGGCTTCGCCTGGAGCTGCTCCATCGCGTCGGAGAGCCTCGCTTCGAGCTGGTTCAACGCGTCCACGAACACCTTGCGCGCGGCCGGGATCGCCGAGGGTTCGATGCTCAACTTGCGCTGCGCCCCGCTGTAGTCGGGCAGCGTCGTCGGCGTCGTTCCCCCGCCACCACCATCCGCGATGAACACGGCACACCCCTCCTCAGTGCTGCACATACCCCAGCGTGTGCATCTGGGACGACTTTAGCTCTGATGCATGACGCGGGTGACCGGTTCCCGTGGCAAAGGGAGTAGTTCTACTCGGCCAACTTCGCCACGACGGCCGCGGCGACCGGCTGGACGACCTGGCACAGGGTGGGGACGTCGGTCTCGCCCACGCTGTTGGCCTGCACCTCGGCGACCTGGCCGTCGGAGACGTCCACCGCGACGGAGCAGGAGACGCCGAGCTGGGTGGTCGACTCGATCAGCAGCGACGGGAAGCCGCCGACCTGCAGTTCCGTCACCTTGCCGACCGAGGTCGCGTAGTCGTCGAGGCCGGCGGTGGTGTCGGCGGTGACGCTGACGAAGTACCGGCGGTCGCCGCGGCTGATCGTGCAGCTCTTCTTGCCGGCCTGGCCGCCTGGCTGCGGCGGCTGGTCCAGCCCGAACTCCGCGCGCTGGGCCTCGGTCAGCAGCGCGCACGGGTCCACGTCGTCCACGTTGACGGTCTTCGGGCGCCGGGCCGGCTCCTCGGACGCGGACGTCGGCCGGGAGGTGGCGCCGTCCGCCGCGGTGGTGGTCGCGGAGGTCGCGCCACCGGGGTTCGCGGACCCGTCCGTCGACTGTGAACAGCCCCCGAGCAGGGCCAGAGCGGCGAGGAGCGGCACGACACGGCGCATGCGCACCAACGTATCGGATCGCCGTCGCCCGCACGGCGCGTTGCGGGCAACGCGACGCGGCCGGCGACAACGCGCGTGGCCGGACGCCGGTACGTAGGGTCGGTCCCGTGGGAGACACGGGACCGGGGCGGATCGAGGACTACGCGCTGCTGTCGGACCTCAGGACGGCGGCGCTGGTGGGGCGCGACGGGTCGATCGACTGGCTGTGCATGCCGCGGTTCGACTCGCCGTCCTGCTTCTCCCGGCTGCTGGGCACCGAGGACGACGGGCACTGGCGGATCGCGCCCACCGGCGAGGTCGTGGCGGTGCGGCGGTCCTACCGGGACGGCAGCCTGGTGCTGGAGACCGAGTTCGAGACCGTCGACGGCGTCGTGCGGCTGATCGACACCATGCCGCCCGAGCAGGACGACTGGGACGCCGACACGCGCGTGGTGCGGGTCCTGGAGGGCGTGTCCGGGCAGGTCGAGATGTCGTTGCGGTGGGTGCTGCGGTTCGCCTACGCCGACTCGGTGCCCTGGGTGCGCCGCGGCGAGCGGGACGGGCGGGAGTGCATCGTCGCGCTCGCCGGGCCGTCCGCGGTCGCCCTGTACGGCGACCGGCTCCCGTACCGGGTGCACGGCAAGCGGGCGCACGAGGCCGAGTTCACCGTCTCGGCGGGCGAGCGGCTGTCGTGGGTGATGGAGTTCGCGTTCTCGCCCGACCGGCCGCCCGCGCCGGTGGACGCGGTGGCCGAGGTGGCCCGGTCCGAGGCGTTCTGGCTCGCCTGGTCCTCCCGCATCGCCTACGACGGGCCGCACGCGGACGTCGTGCGGCGGTCGCTGATCACGCTGAAGGGCCTGTCGTACGCGCCGACCGGCGGGATCGTGGCCGCGCCCACCACGTCGCTGCCCGAGACGTTCGGCGGCGAGCGCAACTGGGACTACCGGTACTGCTGGCTGCGCGACGCCACGTTCACGTTGCTGGCGCTGGACAACTTCGGCTGCACCGACGAGGCGGTGGCGTGGCGCGAGTGGCTGCTGCGCGCCGTCGCCGGCGACCCGGCCGACCTGCAGATCATGTACGGTCTCGGCGGCGAGCGGCACCTGGTGGAGTGGGAGGTCGACTGGCTGCCCGGGTACCGGGGCGCGCGGCCGGTGCGGGTCGGGAACGCCGCCTACCGGCAGCTCCAGCTCGACGTGTACGGCGAGGTGATGGACGCCCTGCACCTGGCCCGCGAGCGCGGTCTCGGCGAGACGCCCGACTCGTGGGCCATGCAGCGCGGGATGATCCGGCACCTGGAGAAGGTGTGGGAGCGGCCGGACAAGGGCCTGTGGGAGGTGCGCGGGCCGGACCGGCACTTCACCCACTCGCGGGTGATGCTGTGGGTGGCGTTCGACCGCGCGGTGCGGGCGGTGGAGGAGTTCGACCTGCCCGGCCCGGTGGACCGGTGGCGCGAGCTGCGCGACGCGGTGCACGCCGAGGTGCAGGCGAAGGGCTGGAACGCCGACCTGAACGCGTTCACCCAGTACTACGGCGGCACCGAGCTGGACGCGGCCACGTTGCTGATCCCGGCCGTCGGTTTCCTGCCCGGCGACGACCTGCGGGTGCTCGGCACCCTCGACGCGATCTCGCGGGTGCTCCGGCACGGCGACCTCGTCGACCGGTACGAGACGTCCCACGGGCAGTCCGAAGTGGACGGCCTGGCCGGGGTGGAGGGCAGCTTCCTGGCGTGCTCGTTCTGGTACGTCGACGCGCTGGCGCTGGCCGGGCGGCGGGACGAGGCGCTGGCGATGTACGACCGGCTCGTGGACCTGTGCAACGACGTGGGGCTGCTGGCCGAGGAGCACGACCCCGGCACCGGGCGGATGTGCGGCAACTTCCCCCAGGCGTTCAGCCACCTGGCGCTGGTCAACAGCGCGGCGGTGCTGTTCGGCGGCCACACCCGCGAGGAGCGCCACCGCGGGGACGCGCCGTGAGGGCCGCGGAGGTCGTCCCGGGCGCGCCGCCGGCGTCGCGCCCGGTGGACGCGCGGGTGGTCGTGGACCCCGCCTAGCGGCGGAGGAGTTCGTCGATCTCGGCGGGCTTCATCGGCTTGGCGAAGAACCAGCCCTGGCCGGTGTCGCAGCCGATCCGGTGCAGGCGCTTGGCCTGCGCCGGGGTCTCCACGCCCTCGGCGGTCACGCCCAGCTCCAGCGCGTGCGCGAGCTGCACGAGCGTGGACACGATCTGGACGTCGACCGCGTCCTCCTCGTCCGCCGCCCGCAGGCCCTCCATGAACGAGCCCGCGATCTTCAGCTCGTGCACCGGCAGGTGCTTGAGGTAGGCGAGGTTCGAGTAGCCGGTGCCGAAGTCGTCGATGGCGATCCGCACGCCCATGTCCGACAGCGCCCGCAACGCCTCCAGCGGCTCGTCGGCGGTGCCCATGATCGCGCTCTCGGTCAGTTCGAGCTGCAGGTGGTTCGGCGGCAGCGCGCACTCGTCCAGGATCCGCTTCACGTCCCGCACCAGCTCCGGGTCGCGGGACTGGCGCACGGCCAGGTTGACGCTCACGAACGGCGCGGACTCGCCGAACTCCTCCAGCCACCGCCGGGCCTGCTCGCACGCGCGCCGCAGCACCCACCGGCCCAGCGGGACGATCAGCCCGGTCTCCTCGGCCAGCTCGATGAACCGGTCCGGCGCGAGCCGCCCGAACTCCGGGTGCTGCCAGCGCACCAGGGCCTCCACGCCCACCACGGTGCTGTCCTCCAGCCGCACCAGCGGCTGGTAGTCCACGTAGAACTCGTCGCGCTCCAACGCCGCCGGCATGGTCGCCGACAGGGTGAACCGGGCGACCTCCTTGGCGTTGCGCTCCGGGTCGTACAGCGCCCACCGCGACTTGCCGTCCGCCTTCGCCCAGTACAGGGTGATGTCCGCGTCGCGCATCAGGTCCGCGGCCGTGGTGCCGGACAACCCGCGCTCGACGATGCCGATCGACGCCGACACGGTCAGCTCGTGCCCGCCGATGCGGATCGGCGACTCCAGCTCGCGCAGCACCCGGTCGGCCACGTCGACGATGTCCTGCGTGTCCTGCGAGCCCTCCACCAGGATGACGAACTCGTCGCCACCCATCCGGGCGACCAGCTTGCCCTCGCCGGACACCGAGAGGTCCAGCCGCCTGCCCACCTCGACCAGCAGCTGGTCGCCGATGTCGTGGCCGAGGCTGTCGTTGATCACCTTGAACCCGTCCAGGTCCAGGTAGCACAGGCCGGCGCGGCGGCGGGCCCGGTTGGCGAACACGCGGTTGAGGCGCTCCAGGAACAGCGCGCGGTTCGGCAGGCCGGTCAGCGGGTCGTGCAACGCCTGGTAGCGCAGCCGGTTCTGCAGCAGGTGGCGGTCGGTGACGTCCTCGATCATCGCCACCTGGTACTGCGGCTCGCCGTGGTCGTCGCGCACCAGCGACAGGGTCAGGTGCGTCCACACCTGCTCGCCGTCGGCGCGGCGGAACCGCTTCTCCGCCCGGTAGTGGTCGCACTCGCCCGCGGTGAGCTGGTCGTACAGCCGCCAGACGCTGCTGCCGTCCTCGGGGTGCATGAGGTCGCGGATGTTGTACTGCCGCATCTCCTCGACGCTGAACCCCAGCATGTCCTGCAACGCCTGGTTCACGTCCAGGATCCGGCCCTCGATGTCGGCGATGCCGATGCCGATGGCCGCCTCGGTGAACATCGCCCGGAACCGCGCCTCGGACGCGCGCAACGCCGCCTCGGCCTGGTCGCGGGCGTCGAGCACGGCCGCGCGGATCGCCTCCTGCTCGGCCAGCGTGCGCTCGCGCAGCGCGCGGGCGTACCCGGCGGCCAGCGCGCCCTGCAACGCCGCCAGCCGGGAGCGCATCAGCTCGTCCGGCTGGATGCCCAGCTCGGCGAGCAGGTCGTCGCCGAGGAGCTGGACGGTGCGGCCCAGCGTGTCGGTGCCGGTGAAGTGGGCCTCGACCAGCCGCGCGCCGATCTCGTAGCCCGGCGCGGTGCGGAACGGGCTGGCGTGCAGCGCCTGCACCAGGACCTCGGTCAACGCCTGGAGGTGCTCGGCGACCTCGGCCCGCGTCATGGGGACGTAGCTGCTCCCGATGACGGCGGTCGCCCAGGTGCGGGCGAAGGACTCCGCCCCGGCCAGTACGGCGGGGTCGAGGTTCGATCGGCCCGGTGCTGCCACCAGATGGTCAACCTGTTCCGTCATGTCCGTCGGCCTACCGCCACAACCGAGAGGATACGGCCGGTCGCGCCGCGCGGTCGACAACCCGGCCGACCCGGCGTCCGACCTCCCGGGCGTCCATCAGGGCTTCCGCCCGACGCCGCCGAAGCTGACGAAGTGCGCGGCGTTCTCGTCCACGTCGTCCGGCGACTCCGGCCGCCACAGCGGCAGCCGCGCCACCCCCGGCTCGACCAGCTCGAACCCGTCGAACAGGGCCTCCACCTCGTGCTTGGAGCGGAAGCACATCTCGCTCACGCCCCGGTCGTAGACCCGCTTCGCCTCGTCCCACGCCGGGTCCCAGTCGCCCTCCTCGAACCCGGCGTGCGAGACGGCGAGGTAGCTGCCGCCGGGGAGGGCGTCGCGGTAGGCCGCCACGACCCCGCCCGGGTCCTCGGCGTCCGGCAGGAAGTGCAGCAGCGCGATCATCAGCACGCCGACCGGCTCGTCGAAGTCGAGCAGCCCCTTGACCTCGGGCGAGGACAGCACCTCCGGGGCGTCGCGCACGTCGGTCTGCAGCACGTTCACCAGCTCGTTGCCGGTGAGGATGGCGCGGCTGTGCGCGACCGCCACGGGGTCCATGTCGACGTACACCACGCGCGCCGACGGGTCGGTGGCCTGCGCGATCTCGTGCACGTTGCCGACCGTGGGGATGCCGGAGCCGAGGTCGAGGAACTGGCGGATGCCCCGCGCCAGCATGAACCGCACGGCGCGCCGCAGGAAGGCCCGGTGGTTGAGCACGACGCTGCGCAGCACCGGCACGTCGGCCAGCACCTTGTCGCCAACCACCCGGTCGACGGCGAAGTTGTGCGCCCCGCCCAGCCAGTAGTCGTAGACCCGCGCGATGCTCGGGCGCGCGAGGTCGACGTCCCCCGGCGCCCAGTTCGGCCGATCCACGCTGTCCACCCGACTGCTCTCCTCGCCGTGCCCGTGCCACACCGTCGCGGTGACACCCACATCATGGGCCAATCCGGTGAGTTGGCCCACTGTCCCTCCCCTGTGGGTTCGGAATCCGCCACCGCCGAGCTGATCACCGGGAAGAATGAATTTCCGGCGGATCCGGGTGGCTCGCGGGCGCGGTGGCCGCGACGGCGGCGACCGGGTCGCGGGTCGTGCGGGGACCGGGCCGGCGGGACGTGCCGGAGCGGGGCCCGACCGGACCACCCGGGGCGTTCCCGCTGGTCGCGGGGTCGTTGTCCGAGGTCGGCGGCGGTCCACTCGGGCACCGGGCGGGCGGCCGCGCGGGCGACCTCCCGGTCGTCCGGCACGCGCCGCGGCGCGTCGGCCGGCGGCGTCACGCGGACGGGGACCGGCGGAACACCGGGGTCGCCGGCGGCGGGCGGCGAACGTGAGGGTCGAACACGTTCGGTGGCGGACGACCGGCGGACGATTCGCTCGATCGGGCGAATGCCCGGTGGCGACGCCGGGTGGGACGGGGCGGCGGGGCCGCCGGGACGGACGGGGAGCCGACGTGCGGGGACGCTGGTTGTTGGCGGCGAGCGTGCTCGCCGCCGTCGTGGTGACGGTCGTGACGACCGCCGTGCTCCTCCTGGTCGACCCGAAGCAGCCCAAGGCCGAGGCGGTCAAGACCGGCGGGCTGGCGGGCGGCGCGGTCGTCGCGCTGTACGCGCTGTGGCTCAACGACCGCCGGCGCCGCACCGAGGAGGCGCGGCACGAGCTGGAGGGCGAGAAGGTCGCCGACGAGCGGTTCGCGCGGGCCGTCGAGCTGCTGGGCAGCGAGGCCGACCAGGTCCGGGTCGGCGCGATGCACGTGCTCGCGGACCTGGCCCGGAGCACGCCCCGGTACAAGCAGACCGTGCTCAGCGTGCTGTGCGCCTACCTGCGGCGGCCGTTCGCGCACGTCGCCCTCACCGCGAAGGCGGAGGACCCGGACCAGGCGTTCTTCGGCGAGGAGCGCGACGTGCCGCCGGAGCAGGACCACGAGATGACCGTCCGGATGACCGCGCAGCGGCTCGTCACGGACCTGCTGCCGTGGGGCGCGGACCCGGACCGGACGCCCTACCAGCTCGACCTGACCGGGGCGAAGCTCGTGCACTTCCGGCTGGAGGGCCGCCGGTTCGGCCGGCTCGTCGCCCGCCGCGCCCGGTTCTACGGCATCACCGCGTTCCGGGAGGTCCAGCTGACCAAGCCCGCCCTGTTCTCCGGCGCCGAGTTCCACGGCCGGGTCGACTTCCGGGACGGGCGGTTCGACGGCGGCATCTCGTTCCAGGACGCCCGCTTCGAGTCGGGGCTCGACGTCACCGGCGCACGGGTCGGCACGTTCCTGCACGTGTCGCCGGAACCGCCGGCCCGGCTGGTCGGCGAGCTGGAGGTGCTGGCCGGCACGGCGTTCCGGGTGGACCCGGCGGGGTGGCGGCTAACCGGCGACGGGCAGACCCCGACCGGCTTCGAGGACCATGTCCAGCAGGACTGACGCTGCCGCGCTCACCGTCGGCGCGGTGACCACGTCGGTGTCGGCGGTCGGCGCGTCGACCAGCTCCACGAACCGCGCCCGGGTCGGCTTCCCCGCGAACGACCGGGGCACCAGCGCCACGCCGAGGCCGAAGCCCACGAAGTCGAGCAGCGAGTGCACGTCGTTGACCTCGACCGCGACCCTGCGGTCCACGCCCGCGGTGGCCAGCGCGCGGTCCACGTCGTCGCGCGTGCCCCAACCCGGGTTGAAGTCCACGAACGCCTGACCGGACAGCTCCGCGAGCCGCACCGACCCGCGCTCGGCGAACGGCAGCTCCGGCGCGCACGCCAACACCAGCGGTTCACTCGACAGGGTGGACACCTTCAGGTCGTCGCCGACCCGCCCGGAGGTGACGAACGCGAGGTCCAGCCGGCCGGCCCGGACCAGGTCGACCAGCTCGCCCGAACCGGCCTGGCGCAGGCGCAGCTCCACGCCGGGGTGCAGCTCGTGGAACCGGGCCAGCACGGCGGGCAGGTGCACGGCGTGCAGGCACTGGATGCTGCCGACGGCCAGCGTGCCGCGCAGCAGCCCCTGCACCGCCGCGACCGCGTCCCGCGCCGCGTCGATCGTGCCCAGCACGCGCCGCGCCTCGACCAGCAACGCGCGCCCGGCCTGCGTCAGCTCGACCTGGCGGGTGCTGCGCACGAACAGCGGCGCGCCCAGCTCCACCTCCAGCGCGCGGATCGACGCGGAGAGCCCCGACTGGGCGACGTGCATCCGCCGCGCGGCACGGGTGAAGTGGCACTCCTCGGCCACGGCCACGAAGTACTCGAGCTGCCGGAGTTCCACGATTCATCACCCGTACTGCTGAATGGCATCAGCTTCTTCTGTTGGACAGCTTAATACGGACCGCCCAAGCTGGAGGGGCACAACCGCGACAGACGGAGGTACGAGCACGATGCTGACTCGCCGTATCGGAGGAGTCGAGGTCAGCGCCATCGGCCTGGGCGCGATGCCGATGTCGCTCGAAGGCCGGCCCGATCGCGCCCGCGCGATCGAGACCATCCGCACCGCGCTCGACAAGGGTGTGACGCTGATCGACACGGCCGACGCGTACTCGGCCGACGACCGCGACTTCGGGCACAACGAGGAGCTGATCGCCGAGGCGCTCAAGGGCGTGGACGGCGTCATGGTCGCCACCAAGGGCGGCCACACCCGCACCCCCGGCGGCGGCTGGGAGGTCGACGGCAGGCCGGAGTACCTGAAGTCGGCGTGCGAGGCGTCGCTGCGCCGGCTCGGCGTGGACGCGATCGACCTCTACCAGTTCCACCGGCCCGACCCGAGGGTGCCGACCGCCGAGTCGGTCGGCGCGCTGGCCGAGCTGCTCGACGCGGGCAAGATCAAGCTCGCGGGCGTGTCCAACTTCGACCCCGCGCAGATCCGCGAGGCCAACGAGATCCTCGGCGGCCGGCTGGCGAGCGTGCAGAACCAGTTCTCGCCCGCGTTCCGCTCCAGCGAGCCGGAGCTGGAGCTGTGCGCGGAGCTGGGCATCGCCTTCCTGCCGTGGAGCCCGCTGGGCGGCATCAGCGCGGCGGGCGAGCTGGGCGACCAATTCACCGCGTTCGCCGAGGTCGGCCGCGAGCACGGGGTGAGCCCGCAGCAGGTGTGCCTGGCCTGGATGCTCGCCAAGGCGCCGCAGGTGGTGCCGATCCCCGGCGCGTCCCGGCCGGCGAGCATCGCCGACTCCGCCGACGCGGTGCACCTGCGGCTGACGGAGGAGGAGCTGAAGCGCCTGGACGGGTGACACCCTGCGGATGCGGCGGTGCGCGTCCGGCCCCACGATCTGGGGCGGACGCACCAGCACCGCCGACCGGATGGGGGACGTTCGATGGCGTCACACACCCTCCACCGCACGATCGGACGCCCTCCGCGACCACCGCGACGCGCGGCCGCGGAGGGCGGAACACCGGGGGGGGGGGGGCGCCGCCCCGCCCGCCGGCCCCGCCGGGGGGGGCCCACCGCCGCCGCCCGGCCGCCGGGCCGGGGGGGCGGGAGGCTGGGGTCTCTCAAATAAACAAATCA